>NZ_ALPT02000074.1 GCF_000292245.2 Alkalihalobacillus alcalophilus ATCC 27647 = CGMCC 1.3604
AGTTTGTTTTTCCCCTTAGTCCCTTAAATAAAACTTCCATTCACAACTTTACCCTGTCATATCATTCAACAAATCAAATAACCTACCAAATAAGAGGATGACAGTAACGGTTGGCACTTTTTATTATTTGAAGTGTTAAAAAAGGATAGCGAGCTTCCGTAGATAGCACAAAAAGGCTGTCCACATAAGGTCTTTCTCATAACCTTATCGGACAGTCCCCTTTTTTACGCAATAAATGCCAATATTATTTAGCTTGTTATATTTAGTTTTTCTCCGCAATAAGTGAACCGCTTACATAAGCAATCAATGTTCTTTTCCATTCAGAAAAATTCTTAACGTTGAAGGATTTTACCTGAATTTAGCTTTACTAACCCTTCTTTATATTCTTCCTCAAGTTCATTCACGATTTCGTTGACTGTTTGAACTTTGTCAATCGTACCGACACCGTGTCCTGCTGATACAATGTCTTTCCACGCCTTTGAATCACTATGACTTACATCAACAATGTCCTTTTTCTTTAACTTTTCTGGATCAAGTCCAGCGTTAACAATACTTTTAATAAGATAATTCGCATTGACACCACTAAAGGCATCAGTATAAACAATGTCTTCTGCTGTCGACTCAATTAGAGTGTTTTGATAAATATCGTTTGCTAAACTTTCACTAGCTGCGATAAATCTTGTCCCCATATAGGCAAAATCAGCACCTAAAGCTTGAGTGGCAAGAATATCGCGCCCATTCGTCACACTTCCTGCAAGAAGCGTAATTCCATTCCAAAACTGTTTTACCGAAGCGATAAAAGCAAGTGGATTAAGCGTTCCCCCATGCCCACCAGCTCCATTAGAAACTAAAATAAGTCCATCAACACCGGTTTCTGCTGCTTTTTTCGCATGTGTAAGCGTTGCCACATCTGAAAAAACTAAACCACCATAGCCGTGAACGATTTCGACAACAGACGTTGGCTTACCGAGTGAGGTAATAACAATTGGTGGTTCATATTTTCTAATAAGTTCTAAATCTGATTCATAGCGTTTATTCGATTTATGAACAATCAAATTCACTGCCCAAGGAGCTATTTCTTTATCAGGATGTAATGTTTTCGCCTCAGCTAACTCTTCTTTGATTTGAGTCATCCATTCCTCTAAAATCTCTCCTGTTCTAGCGTTCAATAATGGGAATGAGCCAATAATTCCAGATTTACAAGCTTCAATGACGAGCTCCGTCCCTGAAACAAGAAACATGGGGGCACAAATAACTGGTAACCTTGTATTGTCCAAAAGTAAATCGAGCTTCGAATGTTGCATGAGCATATCCTCTCCATTTCCAAAGTTATTAAACAAAACAGTAACAAATCCTAAATATAAACTATCTTTCTATAATAGTGTAATAGACTTTCAACAATTTTCCAAGTAAAAGAGTGAATATTCCCCTAATTATGATAAAAAGATTCCCTTATGTATTGACTCAAATTATATATATCTGTAAATCGACTGTTCTAAAAAAGGGAGACGTCTCAACTCACTCTCTTATACTACTCCGCTCGAGTCACCCTTTAAGTTCTTCATTCCTATTTCTTTGTTGTATAAATAATCCTGTTTTTTTCACTTTTAAAAATAAAAAGAAGACATATATTCCATTTTTCTTCATACCCAAAATATTATTTGAATATTTTGAATTTAACTTGCATTTTTTGTGGTGAACCCGTAATATAATTATCGGGAAGCAAATTTTGTTAAGACGGTTCCTCAGAGGAAACGTCTTTTCTTTTTTGTCTTTTCTTTGGCTTTATCTCTTATTTCTTTGATATTTTTTAATCCTAGTGTGATGGAAGAAAAGATTGTGGCGACAAGCACTAGCAGTTGTAAAAAAGGCTCAAGCCACTCCAACACGATTATCTCCCCCTTTTCTTATAAAACAAGCCCTACACAGTAATGATTAAACTGGTAAGACTCATTTTCCAAAGTGAATACTAAAAAAATTACACTTTAAGATAATTATGGAATATATGTCACTTTTAATTGTATCATATTCGTAACCTTACTGGTACAAATATGAGAATATTCGTTCGATTATACCGGTTGACATTTTATATTACAATATTAATTATTACTTAATCCCTAAAATAAATAATGGAATTTCATAATAAAAAGGAAGATGGTAATAAAGTTATGACAAAGGTCGACTTATCTCTACTTCGGTTTAAAAAATACCTATCCATCCCATTCCTTCAATATATTAAAATAACATCTAGTCCATTTCCACTTACTTATTGTTTGTTTCTTCTTATCTCCTTCTCAATTTCCCTTAAAGCTTTTTTTGAACCTCTTTCCAGGTCATGCTGCATTTTTCGAGTTTGATAGTCAACAAACAAAGTGTCTATGTCATAACCTTCTGGATATAATTCTTTTGCTTCGAGTTCTAAACTCATTCGTTTAATATTAGCTTCTTTTAATTCTTCATTATGGAAGACGATAACATTATAAAAGGCGTCGACTTCTTTATAAATAATTCCAAAACCATCATAGTCGAATAATTTAACTCGGTCTCCTCTTTTATAATCATATTTCACTTTCGGCTCCACTTGAAGCGCTTTTGGTTTCCTGATGATATCCGGATTGACTAGGTTAAAGTGATAATCTTTGTTTTGCATATAACCCTTTGCTCTTTGTAACACCTGTTCATTGATTTGCATTTTCCTTGATATCCATAGAGCATTGCTTTCCCCTGATTTGCCAATCATTAATTGATATAATGGCTCCAATGTTTGCTGATTAAACTGCATCGCAGCATTCATAAAATCATCGTGCTGTTCAGAATAACGTTTAATTTCCCCATAGTGGGTAGTCGCGACAGTCATACAACCCATTTGATAAAATTCATCTAAAATTGATATAGCAAGTGCAGCACCTTCATTCGGCTCTGTGCCGCTGCCAATTTCATCAAATAGCAAGAGCGTATGATTATTTGCTTGCTTCATAATTTCGGATACATTTTTCATATGAGACGAAAATGTACTTAAAGCATTTTCTAAACTTTGATTATCACCAATGTCAACAAATATATTTTCAAAAATCGATACTTCTGTTTCTTTATCAGCCTTTATATGAAAACCGGACATCACAGCCATGGTCAACAGGCCTATCGTTTTCAAAACAATTGTTTTACCACCAGCATTAGGCCCTGTAATAACTAAACTCCGATAATCTTCTCCGATTTCAAATTGTAGAGGGACGACCTTTCCTGTTAGAAGTGGATGTTGACCACCAACTATCTTTATATAGCCATGTTCATTCACTTTTGGTTCAATCCCTTGAATGACTTTACTGAACTTCGCCTTCGCAAAAACCATATCATATTGACTAATAAGATCCATATTCATTTTGAGTTCATGATTCTTTTCGATGATCATTCCTGATAAAGTGGCTAGTATTTGATATTCCTCCATTGTCTCTTCCGCTTTTAGACTTGCTAGTTCTCCATTTAACTTCGCTACTGTACTCGGTTCGAGAAAAACGGTGGAACCTTTAGAAGAAACTTCAACAATGGTTCCCGAAACTTGATTTTTATAAGAGGCTTTTATTGGAATCGTCAACCTGCCATCTTTTTTACTAATAAAAAATTCTTGAATGTACTTTTTATTAGCACTGCTATTTAAAAATTTATGGAGTCGGTCATTCATTTTTTCTTCCGTCAGATCGATTTGTCTACGAATTCGCTTTAGTTCCTTACTCGCTTGTGCATCCACACGGTTATTTTTAATACAATGATTGATTTCTTCTTCTACATTTTGTAATTCAGACATTGAAAGGGCATACGATGATAAAACCGGAGCAAAAAATTCCTTCGCTAACATAAATGATTTCATTTTTCGGCATCCCCTTAAAAAGTCGGAGATGCTAATTAATTCACTCGGGTCTAAAATCATCCCTTTTTCAAGCTTTTGTACGATATTTTCTATATTTGAAACACCCATAAAAGGGATATGGCTTTCTGCATCTAAAATCGCTCTTGCCTCCGTTGTCTCATTTAAACGGTTCTTGACAACTTTTAGTTGAGAGCTCGGTTTCAGTTTATCGAGTAGTTGCTTCCCTAATCCACTTACACAATAAGATTTTACGATTTGTTTAAGCTCCTCATATTGTAACTTTTCAAATGTTGATTGATTCATTCTTTCTTCTCCTCACTATGGTTGAATGACATTCATAAATGAAGATACCTACCGATTAAATTTCAATTGTTAAGGCGATTGCTTTTAGAATTCGCTATTTGATTTTCTCCGCTAGCTAAAATATACATATAAAAAAAGCTGCGGAGATACCGCAGCTTTTTACATTTACAAGGCTTACGTCATTATGAAAGTTACGCAAATAAGCCAATAAAACTAATGGCTCCCCTCAAAAAATGACACACTTTATAAAGTATTGTAGGTATCTTCATAGGTTTGAAATAAATCCACAACAAATAAAGAGATTGAAATACCCTTTTTCTGAATTTATCTCATTAAATTTTTCCTATTTAGAACCTACCGCACTCACAAAAAGCACCTCTCATTTATATTCATTTTTCATAATTGAAATCTAATCGTTAAGCAACATGTTACTATGGTTAAAAGAAAAAGTAAACCTTTACTTCTTCCTATTGTGTTTTTGTTGTCTCCACCTGCTATTGATGACTACTTTTTCCCTTCCTCCTTTTGTTGTATCCTGTATCCTATCTAATAATTTTCACAACCAACTTGCCTCTTTCTCTTGTGGGGAGACATGTGTGACTATATCTTTCACTTATAAAAAAAGCCTGTCGACTCCCTCGATTACGAGACTTTGCCGACAAGCTAACACCTCCCTCTAAATTTCAGAGGCTTTGATTATTTTATATTAGTTACCTTAATTATTTTCACCGTGATAAAGTCGTTTTAGTCGCCAGCTTTTCTTCAACCATCTTAATAAAAAATGCATGCATTCTTGAATCATCCGTTAGCTCTGGATGATAGGAGCAGGCTAAAAATGGGCCTTGTTTGACAGCGACAATTTCTCCACCATACTCACTTAAAACTTCAACATCTCTCCCCACTTCTTTGACAAGTGGAGCTCGAATAAAGACAGCTTGTAAGTCTTCCGCAATACCCGCAACATTTAAATGAACCTCAAAACTTTCCCTTTGTCGGCCAAATGCATTTCGTTCCACAACCATATCGATAAATCCTAAATGTCCTTCTTCTTTATCGACGAGAGATTGAGCCATTAAAATCATGCCAGCACATGTACCGAATACAGGTTTACCTGCTTCACCAAAAGCTCGTAAAGGTTCTAGAAAATCATATTTATCAATGAGTTTCCTCATCGTAGTAGATTCCCCACCAGGTAAAACTAAACCATCGATTTCTTTTAGCTGCTCTGGACGTTTAATTTCCTTTGCCAAAGCTCCATTGTTTTCAAGGAAACGAACATGCTCAGAGACAGCTCCTTGTAAGGAAAGGACGCCAATTGTTGCCATTACCAACCGCGCTCCTGCATACGCTCTGCTTGTGATAAAGTTGAGATTTCAATTCCTTTCATCGCGCTTCCTAAATCTTTAGATAACTCCGCGATTAATTTATAATCTGTATAATGAGTTGTCGCTTCTACAATCGCTCTCGCAAACTTTTCTGGATTATCTGATTTAAAAATTCCTGAACCAACAAAGACACCATCTGCTCCTAATTGCATCATTAACGCCGCATCAGCAGGAGTAGCGACTCCACCAGCAGCAAAGTTAACAACTGGGAATTTACCCGTCTCTTTAATTTCTAATAATAATTCATATGGAGCACCAAGGTTTTTGGCTTCAGTCATTAATTCATCTACTGACATCGCAACAACTTGTTTAATCTGAGCTTGCATTTGTCTCATATGGCGAACAGCTTCCACGATGTTTCCTGTTCCTGGCTCTCCTTTAGTACGGATCATGGATGCCCCTTCACCAATTCTACGAGCTGCTTCGCCTAAATCACGAGCACCACATACGAATGGAACAGTGAAATCACGTTTATTTAAGTGATACACTTCATCAGCAGGAGTTAATACTTCACTTTCATCAATGTAGTCCACACCCATCGCTTCCAAAATGCGTGCCTCAACAATATGGCCAATTCTCGCTTTAGCCATTACAGGAATAGAAACAGCGTTCATAACTTCCTCCATAATAGTCGGGTCAGCCATTCTTGCGACACCACCAGCAGCACGAATATCAGATGGTACTCGTTCTAGGGCCATTACAGCAACTGCTCCAGCTTCTTCCGCGATTTTCGCTTGCTCAGCATTGATGACATCCATAATAACGCCACCTTTTTGCATTTCAGCCATACCTCTTTTAACTTTATCAGTACCTAGTAATTTTTCCATATGTAGCACCTCTCCATTTGCAATAGTTTGATTTGTTTATTATTATAAAAATAGTTTGGTTGTATTAAAAGTGTCAGTTTTTAATAATTTAATGAGGTCAGTATTTTATGGAGTGTGAATATAGATGAATATGCTTTGGTGTGAGTTGGATCGAGAAAGTGCAACACCCTTATACGAACAGTTATACTTATATATAAAAAATGAAATCGCTGACGGTCGACTTGAATATGGAACCAAACTTCCTTCCAAACGAAAATTAGCTGATTTTCTTAAATTAAGCCAAAATACGGTTGAAACAGCCTATGATCAACTGAGTGCAGAAGGTTATGTTGAAGTGATTCCTAGAAAAGGTTTTTTCGTGCAAGCTTTTGAGGATTTAGGATATACAACATCAAATGAACCAAATGTCGAAGTGTTACAGAAAAAGAAGGACTCTATTCGCTTTAATTTTCACCCAAGTCATATTGATACGAAAAACTTTCCTTTTGACAAATGGCGAAAATATACAAAGAATACACTCGATGTTCACAATCACCACTTACTCTTGTTAGGTGATAACCAAGGGGAATATGAATTGCGTCATGAAATTTCTCAATATTTATATCACTCACGAGGGGTTCAATGTAGTCCTCGGCAAATCATTGTTGGTGCTGGTATCGAAGTCCTCTTGCAGCAGCTTGTTCTCTTATTTGGCGAACAGAAGGTATATGGAGTCGAGGACCCTGGTTATCATTTAATGTTAAAAATTTTAAAAAACTATCCTCATGAAGTGATTCCACTAAATGTTGATGAAGAAGGTGTTCGTGTTAAAGAAGTGATCGGCTCTAATATTAATATTGTTTATGCCACACCCTCACACCACTTTCCATATGGAAGTGTTTTATCTGTTAATCGTCGAAAACGGTTGTTGAACTGGGCGGAAGGTGACAAGGAACGATTTATTATTGAGGACGATTACGATAGTGAGTTTCGTTATACAGGAAAAACGATCCCCTCTTTACATAGCATGGATTTTTCCGAAAAAGTCATTTATTTAGGGACCTTTTCAAAATCACTAATGCCGTCGGTTCGTATTAGTTATATGGTCTTACCTAAACCATTACTTCAACTTTATCAAAATAAATTCTCCTTCTATCATTCAACCGTGTCTCGGATTGATCAAACGGTATTGACAGAGTTTATGAAACATGGAGACTTCGAGAAACATTTAAACCGAATGCGAAAAATTTATCGCCGTAAGCTCGAGAAAGTATTAAGTTTATTAAAACCATATGAAGAGGGATTAACGATTATTGGGGAGCGTTCAGGTTTACACATCGTCCTCATTGTCAAAAATGGCATGAATGAATCCACTTTAGTTAAAAAAGCTGCCGATGCGAACTTAAAAGTTTACCCCCTCTCTGCCTATTCGATGGCCATTGATGATACGTCACCACCTCGAATATTGCTCGGATTTGCCGGGATTGCGGAAGAAGACTTGGAGTTAGCCGTTACAACGTTGTTGAAGACATGGGGATATCAGCATAAATGAAGATGAGGATGTCTGAGTGAGAGCTCACAGACATCCTCATTTTTAGTATCTACTTCAGAATTTTGAAGTTTACATTCCTTTTCCTCTATTACATTCCTAAAGCAAATAATCCAATCGCTAAAAGAACGCCTAACACTGGAATAATGACCGTGACCGCAGCAAAGGCTGGATACGCATCCTTATGTGTTTCTCCACAAATGGCCCGAATCGTTGTAACCACATATCCACCATGTGGCAGTGTATCAAGTGCACCAGAAGAAATCGCAGCTACACGGTGGAGAGCTTCTGGATCGACACCCATATCCAAGTAATGAGGGGCAACCAATGGAAGAGCAATTTGTTGACCACCAGATGAAGACCCTGTTAACCCGGCAATGACACCAACCGCAATGGCTGCCCCAATTAATGGACTTCCAGGTAAATCGGTAACCGCAGCAACCGCAGAATTAAAGGCTTCTGTATTTTTCGCGACTGCTCCAAAACCAACAACAGCAGCTGTATTCGTAATCGCAAGCAAGGCCCCCATCGTCCCATTTGAAGCAGATGTCCAAACGCTCTTTAAATATTTGTGATTTAGAGCCCATGTTGCGATAATCCCACTTGTTAATGCAATAATTAAGGCAGATGTTCCAAGTGAATCATGGAAAATAAACGAAACAATTAATACAATTAATAATGGAATAGCTGAAAGCAGTGGATTTGGCAAATCTTGCTTTTCAATAACCGGATCCCCGTCACGAGCTTCAAACTTTTCACCTTTGGCGACTGCTCTATCAATGATTTTTTTCAATAACCAATAGCCACTAATAGCCATAAAAATGGCAACGATTAAACTGACTTCCCAGGCAGCATAAGCGGTCGTTCCTAAAAACGGAATTGGTATCCAATTTTGAATCTCTGGTGAACCAGCTGAAGTCATCGTAAATGTAACCGAACCAAAGGCTAAGGCAGCCGGGATAAATCTTCTTGGTAAATTGGCTTGTTTAAATAGACTAAGAGCCAAAGGAAAAACAGAGAAACCGACAATAAATAAACTAACACCACCATAAGTTAATATCGCACATGCAGCAACGACCGCGGCAACGGCGTATTTGACACCGAGACGGTCCACGACCCATTTCGAGACACTATCAGCCGCTCTTGCATCGCCCATCACTTTCCCGAAAATAGACCCTAACAAAAACATAATAAACCAAGAGGCAACAAAACCAGAGAAACCTTCCATGTAACTACTTAACATACTGATTTCCCCTTCAGCTACCATTTGTGGAAACAATGGTATCCCACTAAAGACAGCTAAAAATAATGTAGATAAAGGGGCAGCAATTAATAAATTCATTCCTCGCATCGTTAATATAATTAAAAGGGCTAAACCACCAACAAGGCCGATCACACTAAAGATCATTTCTATTTCCCTCATTTCAATCATTTATTTTTTGTATGCGCTTTCATATAAATCTTAAAAACGAACTAAAAGGACTTATTGAGCTACGTATCCGCCGTCAATAACTAATGCTTGACCAGTTACGCCTTTTGCCTGATCACTTGCAAGAAACATTGCGTAATCAGAAATCTCTTGGACTGACAACAGTCTTTTTTGTGGAACTAACGGAAAAATAACCTCTTCTAATGCTTTTTCAAAGGACACACCACGATTTTGAGCCAAGTCCTTTAACTGATTTTGGACAAGAGGAGTGTCAACATAACCTGGACAAAGAGCATTAACCGTTATTCCATATTCAGCTGCTTCAAGAGCTGCTACTTTCGTTAAGCCAATTACCCCATGCTTAGCACTGTTGTACCCCGCCTTACCAGAGAAACCGATTAACCCATTAATGGAAGCCATATTAATGATTCGTCCAAAAGACTGCTTTTTCATAATAGGTAGGGCATATTTTGTTGCGATAAATGGGGCGATAAGCATCACTTTTGTCATCAACTCAAACGTCTCCGTTGAAAAATCTTCAATTGCTGAAACATGTTGAAAACCAGCATTATTAATTAGAACATCTAACCTTCCATAATGAGCGACCGTTTGATCGATTGCCACTTGCAAATCTGCTTCAACCGTCACATCACATTTCATCCCTAAACAATCATAACCCTCTTGTTGACATTCCGTCGTTACTTGCTTCAATTTCTCTTCATTCAAATCTGTGAACACTACTTTTGCACCGCTTTTAAGAAAAGAAAGACCGATTTCGTAACCAATGCCACTCGCAGCACCTGTAATAAATACCACTTTATTTGTAATCATTTCTAGTAACCTCCTAATTGATGTTTTTTAACACATTTGATTTAGTCAAAATACTTTTTTAAATCGTTACAAAAAAACGTTTTCAAAAATGGATTTAGGCTTTCTTTAAATCCATCACCCCTTCCCTCACCACTATTTATAAGCAAAAAACGCGCCAACTTTTAATAAAAAGAAAATGTCCATTTAATCGCCTTTTTATCACCCCAAAAAAATCCCCTCTCCAATATGTTGGAAAGAGGACATTTTAAAAAGTGGTTTTATTCTTCAAAAAGGCTTAACATATAACATTCCGAAAACTTGGAACAATTTCCGTGAATTCGGAAAACTATAAATTATACTTCTTAATTTTTTCATATAGACTCGATTTACCAATTCCTAATAAGTTCATAACTGCATTTTTATCTCGATTACATCGTTTGAAGGCCTGTTCAATTGTCTCTTTTTCTGTTTTTTCAAGAATTTCTTTTAACGTTCCTGTTGTTTTTATGAGCTCCTCATCACTATAAAATCGTTCAGGTAAATCTCTTAAATGAATCATATCCGTATTCGTTAAGTGGACAGCCGATTCAATCACATTTTCTAATTCCCTAACATTACCTGCCCACTCGTCTGCATGAAATACCTTCATCACATCAGGAGCAAAATCAACCACTCGTTTGCCTGTCCGATTCGTAATTTTATATAAAAGATATTTGGCGAGAACCCGGATATCTTCTGGACGTTCTCTCAAAGGGGGAATTCGAAGCTGAATTACATTAATTCGATAAAATAGATCCTCACGGAAACGTTGATCCATTATCAACTGTTCTAGTGGTTGATTTGTTGCCGCAATTATCCGCACATCAATTTTTTCCGTTTGGATATCTCCTAATGCTTCAATTTCTCCTTCTTGTAATACACGAAGGATTTTGACTTGTGCACTTAACGGCATATCGCCAATTTCATCGAGAAAAATCGTCCCACCGTTTGCCAGCTGAAACTTTCCCTTTTTCCCCCCTTTTTTTGCTCCAGTGAAGGCTCCTTCTTTATATCCGAAAAGTTCAGATTCTAATAAATGATCCGGTATGGCAGCACAGTTTACCTTAATAAATGGCTTTTGATTTCTTTCACTTAAATGATGAATACTGTGGGCAAAAAGTTCCTTTCCTGTACCGCTTTCCCCTCTTAATAAAATGGAAACATCACCTGGGGCTACTTTTTTATTTTTTCTTTTAAGTCATTCAATTGACTAGAGCTTCCGACAATATCATGAAGCGTATAGGTTACCCCATGCTGGTGATTTAATTGTTTACGATAATTCTCTAATGCTAATAGAAGATCCTTAATATGACTGTTCATCTTCATCCATTCTTCTGTGTCGCGAAACAGAACCGTACCGACCGCCCCGACTACCTTATTGCCTGAACGTACAGGAATTCGGTTGGCAATCATATGATTACCTCGGATGTACTGAATATCGGCAATTTCTTCTACACCACTTTGGACAACAAGATGCATTCTTGTGTTTTCAATTACCTCTGTCACATGTTGACCAATCACCTCTGCTTTATCAAGTTCAAGAAATTGGCAGTAGCTATTATTTATATACGTAATGATTCCGCTTACATTTACGACTATTAAACAATGGTAAGCATTTTCAAAAATTGTCTCAAAAATTTCATCCTTATATCGTTCTTCTAAAGGAAACATTTTGTACCCCCACTAATAAAAACTTCTACGCATTTTGTTTATGTTGATAATAAGTATGATAGATAACATTAGCCACTTCTTGATAACCTAAAGCATTCGGGTGCACATGATCTTCTGACCACATAGAATCATTCCCAGCCATTGGGTGATTCCAAAAATCGATTAAACATAAGCGATGTTTTTCACTAAGGTCGTGAATAATTTGATTTGCTTCTTTTAATTGGCTTTGTACAATCACCTTTTTTGCATTTGCTAAAGATAATCGTTTTGTAAAATCCGGTAGCTTAGCCACAATGATATCTGAACCTGCTTCAACAAAGGACTCAACCATGCCAATAATGTTTTCAGAGAAGCGATTCGTATTCCAACCACCTTTTAAAATATCATTCGCTCCTGCTATTAAACTGACAATTGTTGGGTTTAGCGACAAAGCTTCTTTTAATTGAGTACGGCGAATTTCAGTTGAGTTAAGCCCTCTTTTAGCCAGATTTTGGAATGGTAATGGCTCTGGATGTTTTTCTACAAAGTGATCCACCCAACTCCGACAACTCAAATCCTCCGTATGATCACCAATTCCTTCTGTTAAACTATCCCCGATTGTAACAAACATCTTTTAACCTCCTTAAATCATTCCTATTTTGTATCGTTCAAATAAAAGATAACGATTCCTCTCTAGAAAACCTTAGAGTAAAGTTTTTTAGGTGATCATCGATTGTTTTTCAAAAAATTAAACCCTTTCATTTAAATGGAAAAAGTCAGTTTATTCATTTATTATATAATCTTCTACTCACATCATCAATGACACCTCTAATAAATTAGATAACTTGAAATGACCAGATTAAGCAAAATAAGATATGGAAATGATGATCGGGCCGTTAATTGTTCAAAAAAAACAGAGGAAATGAATAAACTCCTATGTCCTCTGTTTATATTTATGCTCTAGTTAAGAATAATCTTGTATCGGGGCAGGCTCAACCTTTTCCAACCTTTTATGGAGGGAATACATAACTTTTTGAGGTTGTTTTATCACCTCGAGGTCGACATCAAACTTGAATGTCTCTCTTTTTTCCATTGTATAAGCTGGCCAGTTAATCTCATTCACACTTTTTAGGTTCCCATCGTGCACAAATTGAATCCATGCTTGATGCATGTGCTCAGCAATCCTTCGATCTTCTTCTGCAACATTTTTTTGATTAAACCATACATAAGCCACCTCAATCCCATGACTCGCCTTCCATTCTTTACGATGAGAATGCTCGCGATCAAAACGGTACATCCAAATACGAGAAGTGTTCTCAAGTAATCGGTCAGCAAATCGGATCGCTGGAAAGGTAAAAATAACCCATGTTGCTAAATTCACATACAATTTTCTCGATAAGTTTGGAAAAGTCGTCATTACTCGGGCAAATGGCGTAAACTCACGCCCAGATGCTTCTTTCAAAACATGCTTCATGCTGTCGAGATTCGGGTTATTCCAACGTTCGTCTTTTAAATTAAAAATTTGCCATTCGTCACGAGTCGTTCCGATTAAAACTGGCATATCTTTATGTACATATTTATTCATTTCAATTTCTGGTAAGCCAAATAGATGAATTCCATCAATGACCGGGCAAAGCTCCAACATTTTTACCTCTGTCGAAGCTTCTAAAAGTTTTTCAGCAGGAAGTGTTGTTAAATCACTGTGATCTTCTACCTCAATCTTTTTCAACAGCTTATTCGTCACCTTTTTGGCCCTTTCTTTCTCAATCGCCACTCTTCCGGCTCCACTTTGTAAGATGGCTTTATGATAATAACCTTTTGCTTCTGGCATCGCCATTAAAGTAGCTACACTCATCGCACCCGCCGATTGCCCGCTAATCGTGATATTATTCGGATCACCACCAAAAGCTTCAATGTTTTCCTTCACCCATTTCAGAGCACAGAGCTGATCCAAAATACCTGCATTGCCAGAGTCTTTATATGATTTCTTTGCCTCTTCTAAACATAAAAAGCCAAAAACTCCTAGGCGATAATTGATCGTCACCACAACGACATCACCATTTTTGGCAAAAGTTGCACCGTTATAATCATTGCCGGACCCATATAAAAAAGCGCCACCATGTATCCAAAATAAAACGGGACATTTTGCTCTCTTATTTTTTGTTGGGGCATAAATATTTAAGTATAAGCAGTCCTCACTCATTTTTTGAGTCGTTGCTCCTAATGCCTCCATAAGACGTGTGTGATTTTGCATCGCATTAGGCCCAAACGCTTTTGTTTCCTTCACTTCTAGCCATGGTTTAATCGGCTTCGGTGCTTGAAACCGCAAAGAACCAATAGGAGCTTCGGCATAAGGAATTCCTTTCCATTCAGCATAATCTTCATATTCAGCACCGCATATTTTCCCACTTTTAGTTGTAACGATAACATCCTTCACTATGTACACTCTCTTTCACTTGTTATTCCTACTCATTACAAAAGTTCATATTTTTATTTTATCATTTTCTTCATTAATAAAAAAAGAAACTTAATACAGCTTAAGGTTGGGATTACTAAACAAATCATGAGAGATTGGATCAAAACAAAAAAAGACTTCACAAAAGTTCATAACATTACTTTTGGAAAGTCCTCCATTTTTAATTTAAGATGGCATTCCTAAAATCGATTTCGGCTCTAAAAATTCTTCTATTCCATAATCTCCCCATTCGCGTCCGATTCCTGATTGTTTAAACCCTCCGAATGGTGCCCCAAAATCACCTTTAGCATTATTAATCGTAATTCTTCCAGCACGTAAGCTAGTGGCAACCTTCCTCAATAATTCTGGCTCTTCACCATAAACATAACCAGCTAATCCATAAATTGAGTCATTGGCAATTTCGATCGCTTCATCGAGGTCTTCATAGGTAATGATTGACATTACAGGACCAAAAATTTCTTCTTGGGCAATCGTCATATCATTTTTAACATCGGAAAAGACAGTAAGCTGACTATAAAAACCTTTTTCAAATCCTTTTGGTTTGCCTGTTCCACCAGCAATCAACTTTGCTCCTTCATCTTTCCCTTTTTGAATGTATGATTGAACGGTTTCCCATTGTTCCTTTGATACTTGAGGTCCCACTTTTGTATTTTTATCCTTTGGATCCCCGATTGTAAACTCTGGTAATACCTCTTTAACAGCTTCGATAAACTCATCATGAATAGATTTTGGAATAATCGTTCTCGTTGCCGCCGTACAAACTTGGCCCGTATTAAAAACAACACCAGAAACAGCTGTTTTTGCTGCTTCTCTAATATTTGCATCTGGAAGAATGACAAGTGGAGATTTCCCACCTAATTCTAGTGAGACCTTTTTTATATCTTCGGCAGCATTTTTCATAATTTTCTCTCCAACTCCACCAGACCCTGTAAAGGAGACAAAGTCAATATCTCGATGAGAGCTAATCGCATCGCCAATCGTTGAACCACTGCCATTAACTAAATTAAAAACTCCTTTTGGAAGCCCAGCCTTCTCAAATATTTCAGCCATAATGATTGCAGCGAATGGCGTCTTTGATGCTGGTTTTAATACGACTGTACTTCCAGCCGCAAAGGCACTAGCTAACTTTGTTGCCGCTTGATTAGTCGGGAAATTCCAAGGGGTAATTAAACCCGCGACGCCAATGGCATCCTTTTGAACTACATGTCCGCCACGGTCTTCCACAAATTCAAAATCTTTTAATTCCTTGGCCGCTTGTTTAAAATGTTGATAGCCCATTTCATATTGAACGGATTCACTATTAGAAATCGGAGAACCTAATTCTTCTGTAATGACATTAACTAAATCTTCTTTTCGATTTTCGTATTCTTGGGCAATATTTTCTAGTAACGCAATACGTTCTACATTTGTCGTTTGAGAAAAGAAAGGAAAAGCCTCTCTAGCTGCTTGAACCGCACGATCTAAATCTTCTATTGTCCCAGCACTAATTGTTCCCATTACTTCTTCTGTTGCTGGATTAATCACATCGATTGTCTCTGTTCCTGTAGATTCAACCCACTCACCATTTATATAATGTTTTGTATAGTTACGCATGAAATCCAGCTCCTTTAATTCATAATCTGTTTCTAGTCTTTCTATCCCCATTCCCTCTGTAAATTAAACGTTGCTTTGTCAAATAAAAGAGGGGAAACGTTATTATGGGATGTGGTATGAATCGAGTCGAAATATTAAAACCCAGGAAATATGTTTCTAATCAAAATGTACTTTAATACCCTCGCCAGCCAAACTAAAAAAATGAATAGTAAAAAGAACATTCCCATTAACTATGAGAATGTTCCTAAATTCATGATTATCTTTTCGGTGCTAACTCATAAGCTGACTCAATTGCAGCTATCATACTTGTTTCAGCCGCAATATTTTTCCCGGCAATATCAAACGCAGTTCCGTGGTCAACAGAAGTACGGATAATCCCACCTTTTAATCCGACGGTAATATTAACGCCATCTTCAATCCCCATTACTTTAATTGGAGCATGCCCTTGGTCATGATAACAAGCGACAACCATATCAAAGTCTCCGCGACCCGCTCTAAAGAATAACGTATCAGCTGGTAGTGGTCCAATAACATTCATTCCTTCGTTTTGGGCTTTTTTAATTCCTGGTTCCAGCTTTTCTTCTTCTTCCCCATTTCCGAACAAGCCATTTTCACCAGCATGAGGATTAATCCCACAAACGGCTATTCGCGGATTGTCAAAACCTGCTTTTGATAAAGTATCATGGGCTAACTTCACTACTTTATACGTTCTTTCTGGATTAATACTTTCAATAGCCTCAATAAGTCCCATATGTGTAGTTAAGTGAATGACTTTTAAATTTGGTGTCGTCAACATCATTGAGAAATCTTCTGTATCTGTTAATTTAGCCAAAATCTCCGTATGACCTGGGTACAAGTGGCCACCTTTGTGCAATGCTTCCTTATTTAAAGGAGCTGTGCAGATGGAGTCAATTCTTTTCTCTTTTGCAAGCTCAACCGATTTAGCTAAATATTGATAAGCTGCATCTCCTGCTACTGCTGAAACCTCACCAAAAGGTAGGTCAAAAGGAACGATATCTAAATCGATCACATCGATTGTGCCATGTTCAAACTTAGCCTCTTCAGGAGCACTGACTCGATGAATCTCCAAATCCAACTCAACAATAGGTTGTACCTTTTCTAAAATTTTGGCATCCCCTATGACAACTGGACGACATTTGTTATAAACTTCTTCATGGTTTAAGGCTTTAACAATGATTTCTGGACCGATTCCAGCCGCATCTCCCATTGTTATACCAATTATTGGTTTATTGTTCAATGACATTAACTCCCTTCAATTTTCGAATAGCATCAATAAATACTTCTTCTTTTCCAAATCCTCCTGCTTTTGTAATCGCAAAAAGGTGGTCGATGCCGATAAAGCTCGATATCGGTACGCCGACTTCCAACTCATCATACAGTTTGAAACCAGCGACATTCCATTTATCACAAATTTTCTTGGCTGTATCTCCACCCGTCATGACAATCCCTTGGAATAAGTCTTGTTTGAGTAGGCGAGAAGCAACTTCTCCAATCATTGTCACAATTTCACGGCTCGTTGCTGTGAAATCAAAACCATTCTTTGTCCCAATCTCTCTTGCATAGGCAATATCTTCTTGTTCTCCTGCAGAATAAATGACCACATCTTTTCCTAATTTTGCTGCACTTACAACCTCTTGATAAACACGAGATATTTCCTCTGTTCTCGTGTTAGAGTCTGAAACAGCTTTATAGGATTTCATTTCGATAGCAAAAACATCATCTTCTAATAGTCTTGTTAATTGATTTCTAGAATTCACATTGACACTTCCAACAACCGTTAAGACAGGCTTCTTTATATTGACTATTTGATACTTTTGAGGCTTTTGTTTTAGATTATAAAAAGCAGGAAGATAATTTGCTAAACCAGCTGAACCGACCCAGCCAATCGAGTCCTTAAGTCCTTCTGCTTTTTTAAGCAATAATTGTAAATCCTCTTCTGATTCGGAATCTATGACAATAAATTTAATATTTTGCTCTTTTAATTTTGATAACTCTAAAGCAAAAACGTCTACATCTTCTGAACGAAGAACTTCTAAATTAATGAGACCGACTTCCTCTCCCATTTGCTCTTTTAATAGAGTTGGAATATGGGATTCTTTCACAGGGGTAACTGGATCATTGGCAATTTCTGTTTCAGATAACAAACGTTCATTTAAGTAATGGTATCCATTTATTACTTTTCGGCCATTTTTAGGATAGCCTGCTGCAATAAAAATAAAGTCAGTCTGTAATTGATTATGGAAACCGATTAATTCATGCCCAATGCTTCCACGCATCGTTGAATCTATTTTTTTATAAATGTTCGTGATTTGATGTTCAAGCAAAAAACGGGTTACCTTTTCAACGATTTCTTTAGCTTCCTCGCCTTTTTTCGCTCTGCTATCCGTATCAAAAACAACCGCTTCATTTTCTGTTATATTTTCGGCGTCCATTTTAAAAAAAACAGATGTTTGCAATCCATACTTTGCAAGTTGAACGCCACTATCATTAGCTCCTGTTAAGTCGTCTGCGATGATTGCTAAATTCATAGTAACTCTCCTTTTTAAAAATCAAATGGAAGAAAGCCATTAAATGATGACTTTCTTCTATTTTATCTACATCGTTGCGTTTATTTCTTTCACTTCTTTACCTGTCTTTTTCTCAAGTCGTTTCGCTAAAAACCCTATAAAGATTGGTAATAATATCGCCGTTGTAACAACACTCGCCGCCACTTGAACGGTAGCGAGCTCAGCCATCGGCATAAAGGAGACATTGGCTGCTGCGATCGCCATCGGTGTACCAACAGCATTTCCTGCCGTCGAGCCTTCTGCAGTTCCAACAATTGGGTTCCATCCAATCCATTTAAAAATTAAATAGCCAATTCCACCTGTAAATAATACTGTCATAACTCCTAGTAAAATTCCGCTAATTCCACCTTGAATGATTGATGTAAAGTTAATTCCCATTCCAAGAGAGAAGGCGAAGAAAGGAACAAGTTTGTCACTTCCTTTGTGTAAAAAATCACCCATGTCTTTGTCTAAGTTACCAATAACTACCCCAACGAGTAAAGGAAGTAAAACGGCTACAAAATCTACTGGTGAAAACATTCCTTCTGCAAAACCCATTGTACCAAAAATGGCTAACGCTACCATCGTTAAAAACGGTCCATCACTTAAAGCAAGAAATGGATAAGCGGCTTTATCATCTTCTTTTCCATATTGACCAGCTAAAGCAATGTAAAGACCACCGTTAGAATTTGTCATCGCAGCAATAATTGCGATTGGAGCTAATCCCATAAATAAACCATTTGAATCCGCTAACATAATGGCAATAAGACCAATGCCAGCTCCAATAACCCACTTAAAGGTTAATAAGGTTAAACCTTTTTTTACCGATGTACCCGCTGTCTTAAACGTAATTTGTGTACCAGCTATTAATAAGAATAAAGCAATTAGTGCACTTGAACTGTTTACAAATAAAGCTTCAGTAAATCCACCTATTCTTAATAAGTTCGGGAAAAATGTATTAATGGCTGCTGCAAGTAATAAGGGAACAACCATCATCCCACCAGGAATTCGATCTAAGGTTGCTTTAATTTTCATTGTTTTTT
>NZ_ALPT02000075.1 GCF_000292245.2 Alkalihalobacillus alcalophilus ATCC 27647 = CGMCC 1.3604
TCGGAGTACTGCTACACATGAATTGGGTCATGCATTAGGTTTAGCAGATCGTTCAAGCGGGTCAACAATTATGAATACAAATCGAGATCGTAAAACGCTTACTAATCCTACTAGTCTAGATATACAAAATGTGAGAAATCGGTAAAATAATTGGTTGATTTTAAAAGGGAGGAAAAAATGAAATCTATAAATTTAATAGGCGCTTCATTAATAATTGGAATTTTGATTGGCTGTAGTTCTTCAGCCTCAACAGATAAGACTTATCAAATAAATGAGCATAGGGATGAGAAACTTCCTGATAATCTATCTGAAATAATTGGTAATTCAGATGTAATTGTAAAGGGGACCTATAATGAATTAATTAGGACTGAAAACATGATCCGATCGGCTAACGACCCTACTGTTCCTTCAGACGATTTTTATACAGAAGGATTAATTTATGATTTTACCATTAATAAGACATACAAAGGTGACGTTATAGATTCAATTAAAACTAGCGTTACCCATTTAGATGAACTTCCTATAATGGAAGATGACGGAGAAGTAGTAGGAGAAGTGACTGTTGAAGTTATTGATTATGAAGAAATAGACGAAAATAAGGAATACGTTCTATTTTTAGTAGACGGAAGTTATATTGAAGAAGGATTATATACACCAGCTTCTGAGATCTATATTATCGAAATAAATAATAATTCATTACAATTTCTATCTAAAAGGATTGAAGGAAACTTGTATGAAGCAATAGAACTTGAAGAAAATGGAGACGATGTAAGTCATGCAGTTCTTACAACCGAATATAGGGAAGATATTTCAGTTGATATTGTCCAAGAATTCGACCTTGTAAAAGATTACCTTGGTGCAGAAGATATTGATACTCTTAATAAACTTGAAGAATATCTTGAATAGTATTCTTTTATTGGCCTCCATTCTTTCTTGAATAGAGGCCTTTTTGTTCGCCTCGGCGAACAAAAAGAGAAAAAGCATAGTCATTTATGCCATGCTTTTCTTCATATTATTGACTTAAACGAACTGTATCACGGGCAATCATTACTTCTTCATTTGTTGGAATAATGATTACTTTTACTGGAGAATGAGGATAGTTTAAGAACGCCTCTTTACCACGTACCTTATTTAAAGATGGATCCCAATAAACGCCCATATACTCTAAACCTTCTAATACACGTTCGCGAATAACGTCACTGTTTTCACCGATTCCAGCTGTGAAAATAATCGCATCTACGCCTTTCATACTAGCGGCGTAAGAACCGATGTATTTATGAATTCTTGAAGTGAACACTTCTAATGCAAGTTCAGCACGTTCATTTCCTGCTTCCGCTTCACTTTCAATATCACGTAAGTCACTTGAAAAACCAGTTACTCCAAGCATTCCACTTTCTTTGTTTAATACGTTGATAACCTCGTAAGCATCCTTACCCGTTTTTTCCATGATATAAGGAATTAAGGCCGGATCAACATCACCAGAACGAGTTCCCATTGTCACACCAGCAAGAGGTGTGAACCCCATTGAAGTATCAATCGATTTACCACCCTCAATGGCAGCAATACTTGCCCCGTTTCCAAGGTGACAAGAGATTAAACGAAGCTGTTCTACTGGACGATCCAATAACTCAGAAGCTCTTTCTGTCACATACTTATGAGACGTTCCGTGGAAACCATATTTACGAATGCCGTATTTTTCATAATACTCATAAGGCAAGCTATACAAATAAGAACTTTCAGGCATTGTTTGGTGGAACGCTGTATCAAATACAGCTACAGCTGGAACATTTGGTAACACACTATGGAAAGCTTTAATTCCAATAATGTTCGCTGGATTGTGTAAAGGTGCTAATTCCGAAACAGCTTCAATTCCTTGTAAAACTTCGTCTGTAATTAAAACAGAATCATTAAACTTCTCGCCACCATGAACGACACGGTGTCCGATTCCTTCAATTTCGTCTAATGAATCAATAATTCCTTGACCTGTTAATTTTTCTAATAAAATCTTAACAGCTACTTCATGGTCGACAATGTCACTGATTTCTTTTACTTTTTCATCATTTACTTCAATTGTAAAAATAGAATCATTCATCCCGATTCTTTCCACAATTCCTTTAGTTAAAACCGTTTCTTCGGGCATATTTAGTAGCTGAAACTTCAACGAAGAGCTTCCAGCGTTAATCGCGATAATTTTTGCCATTTTATAAACAGCTCCTTTAGTTTTTATACGTGTAAATGAGAAGTCTGTAGTTCTTCTCAACTTTTAACTTAAAAAAATCTTTCCCTTCTACATTTAAGCATTCTGTTCCCCGTTTTTCAAGGGGATTGTCCTTTTCTCTCTGTATATCTCTTAAATTCTTTATTTTCTGATTTGATAACGTTTTCTGTAAGCGTTATATAATTCCATCATTCCCCACTTCCCCTAAAATAACAGCACCTACCCTCAAAAAAAGACTACTCAAAAGGGCGAGTGACCTTTTGAGTAGTCTTTCCATAAGAAAGTAAATAGTGACTAAACATATCATTGATGAATCATTTTATTTTCCTAATTGCTGTTTGAACCAACGATCAATTTGTTTAATCATATCCGCTAACGCTTCAGCTTTAGAGAACGAAGGCAGCTCAGCTAATAAGGCTTGCTGAACTTGAGTAACCCCTTCGCCTTTTTTCTGCAACATTAAAATACTCTTTGCCTGTTGTTCAGATTTAAACATTGACTTTGGCAACTGTAACAACCCTAAAATAATGCTTTTTTCCTTCAAAAATTTATGCAGCTTTTCAGACTGATCACTATTAAATAAAAAGTTTGGCACTAAAAAGAATAAGTAACCGCCATCTCTCGTTTGCTTCATCGCCTGTTCTATCATAAGGTGGTGGATAAATGAATGGCCTTCTGGTGCCTTTAGCTCATATTCCTTGGCAACTTCATCATTCGGGTAATAACCAACTGGCAAATCAGTAACGACAATATCCGTTTTCAAATCTGGTAATGGTTGAATGCTATCTTGATGAAAAAGTTCTACTTCATTCTGCTGTAAATTTGCGCTAACAAAAGCTAAATTCAATAAAGTTTCATCCGCTTCAAAACCGATCGCTTTAGCTGGCTTTGGCGATTGATTTAATACAGCTGATAATAGATTTCCTGCCCCTAGAGCTAAATCTGTGATCAAAAAATCTTTCTTTAAATCAACTGACACTTTATTTATTAAGTAGCTTACAAATAAACTAACCGCATCGGGTGTTAAGGAATGATGAGGTTGAACAGCGCCCTTCATCCCTTTTAATACAGTTAATTGAAAGGTTTTCCGTACAACCTCTTTATCAAGCTTGTCCAAATCGATTTGTTCAAATATAGTTTGAAGTTTTTTCTTTTCAATTTCATTTTTTGTTTCAATCATTTCACCTTTAAATAACTGGTCAGCAACAAGTGCCAATGAATCTAAATACAAGAGCTCCTTTTCTTCGCTTATTAGCTCTGCACCCCGATCAAAATATTGAAATAAGTTCTCTAAACGCTCTTCTTGCTTTAACATAATAACTCCTCCGTTTTTCTTCTCTCCATTAATGATGACATCTATTTAACTACTGTCGTTTCAATATGCCCTTATTGTTTTATCTCTTCATTCTAACCATCTTACCGAAAAGAGAAAACAAAAAAAGAAATTTATCTTATTTTCTCAACTTTCGCATCGAGAAAAAGATAATATACCCTCCGGCTGTCGCTCCCAAACAGACACTCCGCGTCCTTGCCGAGAACCTCATGAGCCTCCTCAGCACGCTTGCGGGGTCTCATTGGACGGTTTATTCCTGCGGGAGTCTCCGTGTCTGTTTGTCCGCTAGATAATGGAATCGAATCTAGGTTCACTTTTCTCATTGAATAAAAAATAGTCATTCCTTCAACGTACATGAGCTTGAGAATGATTTTTCTCCTTCCATGACTAATTCCGTTACAGTTGTAAACAAATCCGTGTTGATGCTCTGTACGTTAGCTAGATGAACGAGCTGGTTTCGATTTGAATCCTGTCTTTTCATTCCGGCAGACTTAGGAAAAAAATAGGGGGCAACTACCTATTTAGTTCCATAACCAACAAAGGTAAGAAGAAGGTTCTTCTGCGTTAGAAATAGCTGATTGAGAATGGCCATATCATCAAGCATCTCCCCTACACTTAGCGGACAAAACCATACGGAGACTCCCGCAGGAATAAACCGTGGAGCGAGACCCCACAGGTGTACCGAGGAGGCTCGCCAGGTTCCTGCAGGACGCGGAGTATGGTTTTGGTAGCGACAGCCGAAGTATATAATTTTAGTGAATAGATCTCTTCAACAGTCTACTAAGAGAGGTGTTCAGACTGTCATCGATTGAACCGTTCATGTAAAGTCAATTTGAGTATGGTATCGCCCTAAAGTCAATCTCTATCAACGGTTAAGAGTCCATCATACGCTGCGAAAGTTGAGTTATTTTCTTTAAGTTGATCAAACAATGAACGGATTGCTTTGATAAAAGGAAAGAAAAAGACCTTTATCTCATCACGCTGAAATAAAGGTCCTCGTTTCGGTCATATTAAATTCTGACTCTATCCTTGTTGGCTTTCCACTAATTGTCCTTAGCTTCCAACTACAAAGGAGGCTGTTGACGATAATTATTGTCGTGGTGATTAAGGTGGTCGTGATGTTCACCCTTTTTGTCATGGTAAATCATTTGTTGGATCTTCTCGACCACTTGTGGAGCAAAATCTAATAAGCGCTCATAGAGGTGAGTACTATTGTCTAAATGAACCATTTTTACACCTGAACTATTCACAATTAAAAAGGCCATAGGCGTAATCGAAACTCCCCCTCCACTACCTCCTCCAAAAGGATGCGAATGCCCATCATTTGAGTGATGGCTATCTACGGAAAATTCACTCCCCCCTGCCGCAAAACCAAAGCCCACTTTTGATACAGGTAAAATGACACTACCATCTGGTGTTTCAACCGGATCTCCGATGATTGTATTGACATCCACCATTTCTTTTAAATTTTCCATTGCGGTTTTCATTAATCCTTGAATTGGATGATCAGACATGACTTTTCCCTCCTTGTTATTTTCTTACATTGACTGATCCATTGCATTTCCTTGCTGATCAGTTTTTTTTGTTTTGTGCCAATGTTTGACGATCAAAAGTCCTGCAATGATAGCTTGTCCGATTCGAAATGAGAACATGCATGAAAAGTTCGTTTTTGTCATCATTCCTTGATAAATAGGATCAACCTGAATTCGTGGATAATGAACGAGCGTAAAAAAGTTTGAAACAAAACCAATGACTACCCCCTTTAATGTCCATAATGCCCCAGCAAGTTGAGCCGTCAAAACAGCATCATCAACCCCAACTTGAGAATGCCATTCCAATTTTTTTACTTTTACCTTCTTCATAAAACGTTGAACAATTTTATAAAATCCAGTTACCTGTTGTAAAAACCTTTGCGATTTTTTAATCTCTTTTTTTAACCAGTTAATCGTAAATCTTTGCTTTTTGTCGGTTGTCCCTAGTGGGCTTTCATTCTTCTCTTCCAGAGTAACACTCAATGTTTTCGGATCAACTTTTATAACAGGAGAAGAAAAGGTATAAATATGAATCGCCCATAACTTTACTTGAACCGTTAATAAATCATCATCTATTTGATGTTGATAATGACAATCTATCGTTATTTTTGCCAAAAAAATGAGCATACCAAACAAAAACAAAACCCCAGATATAATCCACCAAATCATCATAATCTCCCTTTATCCATTACCACTTGTAATTGATCCTATGTTTTCCTCTTTTAACAAAAATAAACCTAACCAATTTTTTGGCTAGGCTTAAATTACTATTCCTTTTCATGAATGACGTATGTATCAGCGACCATATCATGAATTCCTTGTTTGTTTGGAGAAAAGGCAATGACTAAATAAATGAGTTTTGTCCAAAAGAAAATTTGCTGTATCAGTCTCCCTATTCCTTCGCGGAAGATAACTTGTGTCCATGTTAACTTTTCCCCGTTCTTACTGACCACCCTTAATCCAAATACCATTTTCCCTAATGTTTGCCCCACATATTTAGTTAGAAAGGCAAAGTAAAGGAAAAAGCTCAATGCAACTGCAAAGGATTCAAGCGTAAAGGTGAATAAAATCGATGCTCCAATCTCATTTATTCTTAATATCGGTCGGATAATAATACTATTTATCGAAAATAACACAACCATATCAAGCAAAAAGGCCCAAAGCCGCATCCAAAATCCAGCATAACGCACAGTCGCGATTGTTTGGCTTTCTTCAAGTTGTTGATGTATCCTTTTACTTGGCTCCTCTACAACTAAAGGACTCCTTTCTCCCGCTTTCGTTAGAACAGCCTCTTTTCTATCATGATAAGCTAATTTCGCCTTTTGGTTAACATGTATGGCTCGTCCTCTTCTTTTCATTCCCACTACTTGTTCACTATTCATCACGTCCACCCCTTATTCAGCATATAAGTACTTCAAAGTTGGAGTGCGTTGTTCTTGCAAAAACTGTAACATAGCAGCCGCTTCATGCTCTGGATTTAGATTTATTTTGGGAGCAGCAATTCTCAGCAAATCAGTAAGCTGTGTTGTGTGACTATATTTTACTACCGTATAATCTTGACCTAGCTCTTCTTTTAACCCGGCTATCACCGTTTCTAAATTTCCTAATTCATCGACTAGACCGAGTTCAAATGCTTGCTTCCCTGTATAAATACGCCCGTCCGCGATTTCGCGTACTTCCTGTTCACTCATGTCCCTACCTTCTGCGATGATGCGCACAAATTCGTCAAATGATTCGTCAATGATTGATTGTAAAATCTCACGTTCTTCATCTGTCATTTCACGAGTAGAGGACATAATATCTTTAAACTCGCCACTTTTAATCGTATTGACTTCAATTCCAAATTGCTCAGCTAAACCAGCAATATTAATCGATTCCATAATAACCCCGATTGATCCTGTAATCGTTTGGTTATTAGCGTAAATTTTGTTAGCTGGTGCAGCAATATAATACCCTCCTGAAGCGGCCATATTCCCCATAGATATGTAAACTGGCTTTTCATACTCATCTTGAATTTTTAAAATTCGTTCATAGATTTCCGCACTTTCTACCACTCCTCCACCTGGAGTATTGACATCAAGAATGATTCCCTTAACAGCAGAATCCTTGGCTGCCGTATCCATTTGCTCCAAAAACTTTTCGTGATTATAGCCATCCACAGCAAAGAAGCCAGGGTTTCCACCGGTATCTTGAATGACCCCATCTAATTCAATCACAACAATCTTTCCTGATGCCGTACCGACTTCCACTATTTCCTCATGACCAGCCGTTACCGAACTAGTGCCTTGAATTTCTTGTAACGCGTTTTGGGCAAACGATAGAAAATTCATAAAAATAGCGACTCCGACTAAGACGACGACAGCTCCTAAAGCCATCCACCTTTTCCCATTCATAAAATGCCTCTTTTCTCTTTTTGATTTATTGAACTTTTTTTGCCAAATGCAACTGGGTTCTTTTTCCTAATCAATGGTTATGATAACATAAGTAACCAAGATATTAAAAAGATCATAATCACGAATTTTGAATTCATTACTGAAGGGATGATCAAACATGTCTGACCAAAATAAGTATTACCTATTTTCTAAGGAAACTGAAACAATGCTCCAATTATCTGAACCTCTTAAGGAGCGTTTAAATGAGCATGGATTTATTCCAACTTCCACTCCTTTTGAAGCGAACTTTATTTTAAGTGTCGGTGGAGATAATACCTTTTTACAAGCTGTCAGAAAAACCGGTTTTCGTAACGATTGTATTTATATTGGTGTAAATACAGATGATTTAGGTTTTTATACTGACTTTACCCTAGACCAACTTGAACCGTTAATGATGGCAATGAAGGAAGAACAATTAAAAGTAAGACGATACCCTGTTTTAAAGGTAAAAATTGATCAAAAAGATCCTTTTTACTGTTTAAATGAATGTACGATTCGTTCAAGTGTTATTAAAACATTTGTAATGGATGTTATCATCGACGATCAATATTTTGAAACATTTCGTGGTGATGGCATGATCGTTTCAACCCCTACCGGAAGCACCGCTTACAATAAATCAGTAGGTGGGGCGGTAATTGATCCAAAGTTACCATCCATGCAAATAAGTGAAATTTCTTCCTTAAATAATAGTGAATATCGAACATTAGGTACTTCTTTTATTTTAGGTTCTGATCGTAGTCTCACTTTAAAAATTGTCCAAACTGGAAATGAACATCCCGTTATCGGCATCGATAATGAAGCATTAGCATTTCCTCAAGTAAAACAAGTCCATTTACAACTTGCAAACCGTTATATTAAAGTATTAAAACTCGATAACAACTCCTTCTGGGATCGGGTCCAACGAAAGTTTTTATAAGGAAAAAGACCTTGCAGCTATACATAAGCAAGGTCTCTTGGCGAAAGAGTAGGCATCTACTCTTTCGAATACATTATCCGTCCATCTACAATCGTTTTTAATACTTCTGCTTTCAAAATTTCATCTGGTTCAATTTGAAAAAGATCCTTTGACAATACAGTCATATCTGCTAAATATCCTTCTTTTAGCTTTCCAACAAAGTTTTCTCGATTGATGGCATAAGCACTTCCCGTTGTAAAAAGTTGAACCGCTTCAAATGGAGTCAAACGTTCATTTGGGTTATAACCTTGATGGCCTTCTTCTGGTTTTCTACGAGTAACGGCAGCATGAATTCCTAACAATGGGTCAACTGGTTCAATCGGGGCATCCGAACCACCCGCACATGCGAGACCGTCTTTCAATAATGTTTTCCATGCAAATGATTCCTTCAATCGCTCCATCCCTAAACGCTCTTGTACCCAAGGAAAATCGGAAGCCACAAAACGAGGTTGAATATCTAGGATTACGGGTAATTTTTTCATGCGTTCCCGTAAGTCTTTACGTGCGACCTGAACATGTATCAATCGATCACGTCCACTGGTCGCTGGGAATGCCTCGATTGCATTCAAGGTCATTTCTAAAGCTCCATCACCAATGACATGAATGGCTACATTCATATTATTTTCTCTTGCAAGTTTCACTAAGTCATTTAATTGTTCCTGTGTATGAATCGCAACCCCTGATGTACTCGGGTCATCTGTATAAGGGTGAGATAATAGCGCTGTTCGGCCACCAAGAGCTCCATCCGCAAAAATTTTTAAAGCACCTGTTTCCACATAACGTCCTTGTCTTTTTAATTTTATTGCACCTACTTGTTCAACTGCTTTATGATTTACAAGTAAGTGTGCTCTAAATCTTTGCTCCCCCTGTTCAATAACTTGTTCAAAAACAGATAACGTCCCAAGTGGATCTCCATAATAAGCTAAATCCTCAGAATGTCCACCAACCAAGCCGTGAGCTAACATATCATCAATCGCAAGTCTTAACGCTTTTTCTATATAAAGCATTTGCACATTTGGCATTACCTGCTTCACCAATTCAGCCGCTTCATCCAGCAATAACCCAGTAGGTTGTCCTTGAATATCCTTAACGATCACACCACCATCTGGATTTGGCGTGTCTTTTGTTATCCCAGCTAATTCTAATGCCTTACTATTCACTAAAGCCGCATGACGACAAACCCTCGATAAAATCATTGGCTTTCCATTCGAAATGAGATCAAGCTCTGAACAGTGGAAGATTTTACGATCTACAAAATTATTTTCATTCCAGCCATCGCCAATAATCCACTCATCATCACGGTTTGCTTGTTTTTTTAATAATTCATACATTTCATTCGAGGAATATACTTCTGATAAATCTAGCCGTAAAAGCTTTTCGCCGTGGCCAATCATATGTAAATGACTATCAACGAATCCTGGATAAACAAAAGCACGTTCTAAATCAATCGTTTCTGTTATTTCTTGTTTGTATTTATGTAATAACTGCTCTTTTAAACCAACTGCTTTTATCAGACCATCTTTTACAAAAATAGCTTCATTTGATTCCCCTTCACGTTCCATTGTATAAAAGGTTGCATTTATCCATAAAGTCCCCACTTGATCTCATCTCCAATGTGTTTAAAGTTCACTATTTCTTCTCATTTTAACTTTTTACACAAATTAAATAAAGAGAGTAGTTTCCTACTCTCTCTAAGCCAGTTTCATTTAATTATTTTTGATATCCGCCAAATTGTTGCTCTGCCATTTGAACAAGACGTTTTGTAATCTCGCCGCCTACAGAACCATTCGCACGCGATGTAGAGTCAGGTCCTAATTGAACCCCAAATTCTGAAGCGATTTCGTATTTCATTTGGTCAAGTGCTTGTTGTACACCTGGTACGACAAGTTGGTTAGAGTTGCTGTTTGCCATGTCTCTCACCTCCTTCTGTAACTATAGAATGTGCGTTGGAGGTAAGAAACATACAAAAATAAATATGGTAATTTTTATGGGAAAAATAATGATTTAAAACAACTCATCTATTTGATTTTGAACTTCTTCTTTTGCAGAAATCGTGAGCGTTTCCGTTCGCTCAACCGCATCATTCACATAATGCTCAATATCTAAATAGCTCTCATATTTATGAGCTTGATCTCTTCTTGGTCTTGTTTTCGAATCAGAAGGTAAGAAGATCGTACAACAATCTTCATAAGGTAATATCGAAGTTTCATACGTATCAATTTTATGAGCAATGTCAATAACCTCTAATTTATCCATTGTTACAAGCGGACGAATAATCGGTAAGTTCGTCACTTCATTGATCGTATTCATACTGTGCAATGTTTGACTGGCAACTTGTCCTAAACTTTCACCTGTTGCTAACGCCAAAATTCCTCTTTCATTCGCGATTTTTTCACTAATACGAAGCATGATCCGACGCATTAACGTCATTTGAAAATGACTTGGAGCTTCTTTATATAAATATTTTTGAACATCTGTAAAAGGTACTAAATGAAGTTTAATACTTGCACCATACTTCGTTAACGTTTTCGCTAAATCAATGACCTTTTGTTTCGCCCGTTCATTTGTATACGGCGGGCTATGAAAGTGGATAGCCTCTAGCTTGGCTCCACGCTTTAAAATGAGATATCCTGCAACTGGGCTATCAATTCCTCCTGATAACATCAAAAGAACCTTACCACCCGTTCCAACAGGTAATCCTCCTGCTCCTTCATAAACACCTGATGTAATATAGGTAGCTGTTTCGCGCACTTCAACACGGATATCTAAATCAGGGTGATGAACATCCACTTTTATATCATCAGTATTTGATAAAATATGTCCACCAAGATGATGATTTAATTCCTGAGAGCCAATTGGAAATGGTTTATAAGCTCGTCTTGCTGAAATTTTAAATGTATGAATCGCCTTTTCTTTAGCACTTTCATTAAATAAATGTAGAGCCGCATCTTTTATTTTATCTAATTCATTTTCAACCTTAACCGCTAGGCTCATCGAATGAATTCCAAAAACATTTTGTAACTTGTCCACAACTGGTTCGTAATCTTGTCCATTTAATTCAACGATGATACGGCCAAATGTTCTTTTCACTTTCGTTTCCGGAAATGGTTTTAACGCGTATTTCATATTTTGTTGCAATTGCTTTTCAAAGTACGTCCTGTTTTTCCCTTTTAAAGCAAGCTCACCGTAACGAACTAATATATGATTATATTCCATCTAATGCCCCTCCACTTTCAATCGTTCTTCATTATTCCTTGCATGTAACTACAAACGGATCAATGACCATCCCACAATCAAGCACGACATTTAACCATGTACTTTTAATAAATCAGGAATGATTTTGTGTAAATGAGATAAAACAATGTCGACTTCTGCTTCTGTATTTTCATAAGAAAAGCTAATCCGAATTCCACTACTAGCTTCGTTTTCATCTAACCCTTGCGCTACCAAAATTCGACTCGGCTCCGATAATTTTGACGAGCAAGCTGATTTCGTTGAGACATAAATTTTTTCTTTAGATAAAGCTTGAATAAGGACCTCAGGCTTGATATGTCCAACTGAAAAATTAATAATATGTGGAGCTGAAGATTCAACGTCTGTATTTACCCTTACTTTATCAATCACTTCTAAACCATTGATAAGCTTTTCCTTCAATTTTGTCAGCTTTTGATTTCCGACTGAACTTTTTTCTTTTTCAAGACGATAAGCTTTAGCCATCGCCACAACCCCGGCAACATTCTCAGTTCCAGCTCTTAATTTCAACTCTTGTTCCCCACCATGTAACAGTGGCCCTAACCGATTTCCTTCTTTTACATACAATAAGCCTGTCCCTTTTAAACCATGGAATTTATGAGCAGACATCGTACAAAAATCGATTCTTAATTTGGCAAGATTTAATGGTACTTTATGTGCTCCCTGGACATGATCAACATGAAAACGTACATGTGGATAATGCTTCAATACGTTAGAGACAGCTTCAATTGGTTGGATCGCACCCGTTTCATTGTTGACATGAATCAAAGATATCAAAATCGTATCAGGGCGGATCGCCTTTTCTAAATCATCCAATGAGATTTGTCCGTTATTATCAACACCTAAATAGGTCACTTCATAACCTTGTCTTTCTAACTCTAGAAACGTTTCATAACTTGCCGCATGTTCAACCATTGAGGTAATAAAATGACCGCCTCTATTTTTTCTCGCGAACGCCGTTCCTTTTATCGCTAAGTTATTTCCCTCTGTCCCACCTGATGTGAAAACAATTTCTTTTGTTTTAACTTGCAGTTGATCAGCAAGCATTTTTCGAGCTTTATCTAATAAAACTTGAGCTTCCATCCCTAACGTATGCAAAGAAGACGGATTCCCAAAAAAGTCTTTAGATACTTTTATATATGTTTGAATGACCTCATCTAAAGGCCTTGTCGTTGCACTATTATCGAAGTAAATCATCGTGATTAAATCCACTCCCCATATGACAATTAAAAGATTGCATCACTATATGTTAGCATAAAATGTTGAAATAACAATATAAGAACCGTTATTTTATTACCTAAGAAATATTGAATGAATATTGCGACTTATCATTCCTCTGTTCCATTAGCCCTTTAAAGTATGTTAAGATATTTGACGTTGTTCATTTTGAATATTGGTATTTTGGTTTTTGACTTTTTTAATTTTTTTGATTATTCCTGTTATTTAATTTCTCGTAAAGAAGATGGAAATAATTTAAATACATTCTGAACTTTCTTTTACTATTCAAAATTAACAGGTCAGAAAAACTAATGTACAAATATTATGAGCGAACTTCTATGATTTAACAGCTATATGGAGGCCTTGTAAATGAAACAAAATCTTTCAAATAAAAACCTATTCGCACTAGGTTTTTTAATGCTTGCCTTATTTTTAGGTGCTGGAAACTTAATTTTCCCACCTCAATTAGGTCAAGAAGCAGGTACATCAGTCCTGCCTGCGATATTCGGTTTTTTATTAACCGGTGTCGGGTTACCATTATTGGCGATTGTCGCCATTTCTCAAACGAATGGAGATATGTTTGAAATAGCCAATCGGGTCCACTCCAAGTTTGCAATCGCTTATTCGTTTGCGATTTATTTAGCACTCGGTCCTTTTTTTGGAATTCCGAGAACAAGTACTGTTACTTATGAAATAGGAGTTGCTCCGTTTTTGCCAGACGAAATGCAAGGAAGCTTGTCTTTATTAATCGCAACTTTTATCTTTTTTGTTCTCACTTATTTTTTATCTTTAAACCCTTCAAAACTAATTGATCGGATCGGAAAAATGTTAATGCCATTATTATTAATTTTAATTGGGGTTTTAACATTCTCTTCCTTTGTTATGTTTGATTTTAATCAAATCCATTCCCCCATTGAAAAATATGAAAATGGGGCGATTTTCTCTGGATTTATCGAAGGATACTTAACGATGGATACGATCGCAGCACTCATTTTTGGTATCGTCATAATGGATCGTCTTGCTGACTTAGGTATTAAAGATAATAAACTCGTTGCCAAATACACGATCCAATCAGGACTAATTGCAGGGGCAGGTCTTTCTTTTGTCTACATTAGTTTAGCTCTATTAGGCACGATTAGCGTTTCCGTCGTTGGTTCCTTTGATAATGGCGGTCGTATCTTGTCAGAAATGTCCTTTGAGATGTATCAACATTTCGGAACAATATTACTTGCGGCTGTCATCATTGTCGCTTGTTTAACAACCGCGATTGGACTTGTTTCGGCATGTAGTGAATTTTTGGCGAAAAGATTTCCGAAAATTAGCTATTCCATTTTTCTATTTATCCTTACATTCGCTAGTTTTTTAATGGCAAACCTAGGATTGAGTCAACTTATTTCAATCTCTTTACCTGTTCTTATTTTCCTTTACCCGATTACAATTGCTTTAATTGTCTTAGCCATTGTCCACTCTTATGTAAAGGTAAAACAACCGGTATACATTTGTACAATTATTGCAACGTCTATCTTTAGTTTAATAGATGGGTTAGTAGCAGCGGGATTACCAATGAATAGTTGGTTACCATTTCTTGATTATATTCCTTTATACAATAATGGAATTGGTTGGTTCTTCCCAGCTCTTATCGGATTATTAATTGGTATCACCATTGCTAAACTACAAAATCATTCAGAATAAAAAACAAAAAGTCATGAGAAGCTTTTATACGCTTCTCATGACTTTTTAGTGTATGGAAAGAAGTTACTTGCTTAACTTGCGTGTACTTCTTCCTTCATAAATCGTTCTTCAATCTTTTGATCAAATGGGCGGATCGTTTGAATGGTTAGCTCAATAGCTTCTTCATAATGATAACTTCTGAAAAGTTGTTCGGCTTCTGTTAATGCTTGATAGACATTTTCAGACTTACTACGGTATCGATTTCCGTATTGAATTAACTTCTCTGCTAAATCGGCTTGCTCAATCGTTTCAGTTATTACTTTTTCATTGTCATGAATAATTTCAACAGCATCCTTAATTAAAGCATTTACTCTGCCCATTTCTAAGGGGACTTGCTCTAATTGATTCGTCGTTTTTGTTAAAATTTCTTCCCCTTGCTTTAACTTCTCCAAGACAATTAATGGCAAGCCAGGAATATTGCTTTTACGAATGATTCGTTTATTATCTATTAGAATTTGACGAAGTTCCGTAACCGTTTCCTTTGCTTTCCATTCATCTTCTCTTAATGTATCTAAGTTTTCTTTTGCTTTTTTCATTTCTTCTTTAATTTGGTCAATTGCTTCAACCCACTTTTCCATCATTTCTTGAATGGACGTAAAGGTTTGTTTTTCATTTTCTGAAACATCCACAATCACTTGCAATTGCTTCGTCGTTTCTTGAAGCTTTTTGCGTATCTTTTCTTGCATCTTTAATTCTTCATCTGTAATTCGATAGCTTAATTGAACATGACTCGTTTCTGCCATTAAATCTTGCAGTTTCGTATCTAGCTCCATTAAACGATCCTTTTGTTCAGGAAGTTTCTCTAGTACAGCTTTTTTAGCGTCAACTTCTTCCTCTAAAGTTAAATACATTTGTTCAATTTGTTCACTTATCTTCGTCAAACCATCTTCAATTCCATCAAGCTCTAGCTCTTTTAACTGGGTTAAATAAGCTTCCAATTCCTTTTCGATATTTTGAATTCGATTCTCAAAATTAAGGGACTTTAAATAATACCCTGACTGCTCCATTTCACTAATACCTAAGCGTAAATTTTTGCACTCAACGGGTAAAGTCGCTTGCAATTGAACGAGTAATGTTGGAATTTGTTCCATTTGTATCGAACTCGTCTCAAGTTTTTTCTGTATATCGCCAAGAATCGTTCTAGCGTTTAAATAATTTCCCTCTTTAGTTGCCTTATCAAATTCAGAGAGCCCTTCCTCAATTTCAAGTAACGACTGGTCAAGGGCTTCAACCGTTAACCCATAAGAGCCTCTTTTTCGGAGTAATTCCTTTTCCAACTCTTGAAATTTCGTTCGGATTGCTCCGATTTCTGTCCGGTTCTTTTCTTCACTCTCGACAAAGTGTTGGACATCATCTAACATCACTTTTAACTGTTCTTCAATACTAGCTAAACGTTGGTCAATATGAGTAACAATTCCTTTTGCACGTTTAAAACGATACTTGTTTGCCGATTCCTCAATATTAAAAAGCTCTTCTTCAATATCTGGCAATATCGTTCCAACAATCTCATCCCAGTCATTGCGCCATAGTTCGAATTTTTGTTCTGTTTCTCCAGACATATGTAATCTTTTTACACGACTTATTTCCTCTGGAACTGGTCGATTTAAAATTTCATTTTTCCAGCCTTCTAATCGATCTACCTCTTGATAAATCTTTTTGCGAAAAAGCATACCAACCAAAAATACGAGAATGACAATGGCAATTAAACTATATAGTATGATCATCAGAAGTCTCCCTTCCTAATTGCTCCGTTAACTTAAAAGGTTTTAAAATAGGGTCAAGAATTAAAATATGTATATTTTTCACAATCACAATTATATTAAAATTTATGTATGAACTCTCATTCTTCAAAAAGAGTGAAAATCCTGCTTTTTCAACAAAATTCCTTAAATTTCTGCCTTTTCACCTATGTAATATGATACCATGAAATATAGGTTTTGTATGCTTTTTTTCATAGTCGATAACGATTCTTTTAACAGAAAGAAGGCGGTATTTAGATGATTTTATTTGATGGACATGTCCATACACCATTTTGTCCACATGGGTCAAAGGACTCGATTCACGCTTACTGTGAACAGGCGATCAAATTCGGTCTTACAAGTATTAGTTTTACTGAGCATGCTCCTTTACCTGAGGGATTTGTTGATCCTGTTCCATTACAAGATAGTGCGATGTCAAAAGAGAATTTGCCTCTTTATATTAAAGAGCTGACTTCCATTAAACGACAGTATGCTAATCAACTTAAAGTTAATATCGGTTTAGAGGTTGATTATATCGAGGGGTTTGAGCAAGAAACGACCTCATTTTTAAATGAATTTGGACCCTATTTAGATGATAGCCTATTATCTGTTCATTTTCTTAAATACAACCAAAACTATACTTGTATCGATTATAGCCCCGAAACATTTGAACAGTTAACAATAGAGTTAGGTTCCACTGAAGCGGTACATGAATTATATTATCAAACGATCGAAAAATCGATTGCAGCCCAGTTAGGTCCTTTTAAACCAAAACGGATTGGACATATTACCCTAACACAAAAATTCATTAAAAAATTTCCCACTCATTATCCGTTTGAAAAAAGATTGGAAACAATTCTTCCTCTTGTCAAAGAAAAAGGATTGGCGATAGATGTTAATGGAGCTGGTACGTTAAAACCATTATGTGGCTTGACCTATCCTCCGTTGCCGATTATTAATAAAGCTGCGGAATTACAGATTCCTCTTATTTATGGCTCTGATGCCCATCAAATAAAAGGGATGATGTCTGGTCAAGACCAATTACCAAACACCATCACCTTTGTTTCCTCTATTTAAATTTAACTCAACTTTCGCATCGAAAAAATCCGTTCAACTAGTTGGCAGAGCGAATAGAAGCTCTTAAACAAATGCCCTTGACACGTTTGAAAAGCGAGAACGCACTATCACACCAAACGGATAAACTGTGCATCAAGAAAAAATAGACAATGCTCTTCTTCGGCGGTCGCTCCCAAACAGACACTCCGCTCCTTGCCGAGAACCTCATGAGCCTCCTCAGCACGCTTGCGGGGTCTCATTGGACGGTTTATTCCTGCGGGAGTCTCCGTGTCTGTTTGTCCGCTAGATAATGGAATCGAATCTAGGTTCAGTTTTCTCATTGAACAAAAAACAGTCATGACTTCAAAGTACAGTAGCTTGAGAATGATTTTTCTCCTTCCATGACTCATTCCGTTCCAGTTGTAAACCAATCAGTGTTGATGCTCTGTACGTTAGCTAGATGATCAAGCTGGTGTCGATTTGAATCCTGTGTTTTCATTCCTGCAGACTTAGGAAAAAATAGGTGGCAACTACCTATTTAGTTCCATAATAACCAACAAAGTGAAGAAGAAGGTCCTTCTGCGTTAGAAATAGCTGATTGAGAATGGCCATATCATCAAGCATCTCCACCACACTTAGCGGACAAAACCATACGGAGACTCCCGCGGGAATAAACCGTGGAGCGAGACCCCGCAAGGCTTGCCGAGGAGGCTCGCCAGGTTCCCGCAGGACGCGGAGTATGGTTTTGGGAGCGACAGCCGAAGCACTTCATTTTAGTGAACAGATTCCTTCAACAGCCTACGAAGAGATGTATTCAGACTGTCAACGATTGAACCGTTCCTGTAAAGTCAATCTCTATCAACGGTTAAGGGTCAATCATACGCTGCGAAAGTTGAGATTTAAGATTCCTTATTTTTAATAGTTGCAAGGGGTAAATAGACTTTACTTGTTCTTATATTTTGCTCCTTGCCTAAACATTTATCGATCCAAAGGCTAATTTGTTCCATATATCTTTTTATAAAATATGGCTCTGTCGTTGAGAGCTGATTAATTTCTTGTAAATAGTGAGGATATAAGTAAGGCATAATAATCAGATGCCTTATTTGCAAGGTAACCATATCCAGTGGTTGTTTTTTAAACTCGCCATTTTGAATCCCTTTTCGTAAAATGGACTCAATTTCATGCTTCTCTTTCCTTAAATATGTTGACATCAATTCCCTTACTAAAGTTGAATCCAAAGTCATTTCACGATGGACAAGTCTAGCAAGATGATGGTTTTGTTGTTGATAAATGAGTAGCTCTTTTAATAAACCAGATAGGTGGTCTCTTTTTGTTGAGTAAACCTTCTTCTCCTCGGATTCCAAAATTGCTAAATATCCTTCAAAGAAGGTCATCATCAATTCCTCAAAAAGACCTTTTTTCCCTCCAAAATAATACGAGACGAGTGCAACATTGACCTTAGCCTTTTCTGCGATATGACGTACGGACGTTCCATCAAACCCTTGCATATAAAATAAATTAATCGCGGCATTCAACATTTTTTCTTTCGTTGCTGTACTCATACCATTCCCCTCCTATTTTATAAAGCGAAGCCTGTTTGTTTAGAAGCGAGAAAAAATTAGGGTCGGCTTCTGAAGACGCTTTTTGTCTTCATAAGACGAACCGATTTTTCTCGAGCTTCTAACAGGCGTAGCTAGATTGATTATAAAGCGAAGTCCGTTTGCTTAGAAGTGAGAATATCAAGGATCAACGCTAAGTTCGCGACATCCTGCCGCAACGCCTTGTACCCACGTCCTGTGGGCAAGGGCAGACTAAAAAGTCGCTTTTTGACTTTATAGGCTGTCCGATTTTTCTCGAACTTCTAA
>NZ_ALPT02000076.1 GCF_000292245.2 Alkalihalobacillus alcalophilus ATCC 27647 = CGMCC 1.3604
CTGAATGAAGTCAAAGAGCGTCTTCATCAGCTGTTCTTATTTTTTCTCGCTTCTGAGCGAACGGACTTCGCTTTTTTTCAATCCAGCTACGCCTGTTAGAAGCTCGAGAAAAATCGCCCATCTGAATGAAGACAAAAAGCGTCTTCATCAGCTGTTCTTATTTTTTCTCGCTTCTGACCGAACAGGCTTCGCTTTTTATATAAAAGGGGGATTGTTGTCCTATGACTGAGGAACAAAATCAACACCGAATGGGCGTCATGGCTGGTTTAGGGGCCTATTTATTATGGGGAGTATTCCCTATCTATTGGAAATTTCTTGACCATATCGATCCACTGGTCGTTTTAGCTCACCGAGTCGTTTGGTCGCTCATTTTTGTTTTACTCGTTATCATCGTCAGTAATCAATTTAAACGAACAAATCAAGAGATAAAAGCCGTCTTTACGAATTGGAGAGCGGGGCTCGGCATTATATTAGCTTCGTTTTTAATTTCTATCAATTGGTATGTTTTTATCTGGGCAGTCTCCAATGAGTATGTGCTTCAGGCAAGCTTAGGTTATTACATAAACCCTCTGCTTAATGTATTACTTGCCTTTTTGTTTTTACAAGAACGATTTAATCGTAAACAAATAACCGCTTTTGTCTTAGCTTTTATCGGCGTGCTCTGTATGACGTTCGACTACGGTTCTTTTCCATGGGTATCACTCATTTTGGCTACATCATTCGGCCTCTACGGTTTAATAAAAAAACTCGTAAAAGTCTCTTCTTTAGTTGGGTTATTTATTGAGACATTAATTGTCAGTCCGATCGCGATTATCTTTTTAGTCCAAACACCGATTGGTCCAGCCTTACAAGTAACTAATAGTACAACATGGTTATTAATTGGTGGTGGAGTTGCAACTGCCATTCCATTATTGCTTTTTGCAACAGGAGCTAAACGGATTAGTTTATCCTTGATCGGCTTCTTACAGTATATCGCCCCTACCATTATGTTTATTTTAGGTGTGTTTGTTTATAAAGAGCCTTTTAACTGGGTACAGCTACTAGCGTTTGGTTTTATTTGGTCTGGTTTAATCGTTTTTACAAGTGCAAGCCGAAAACGAGAGATCGCTCACAAAGTTGCTTCATGATAGGAAAAAGAGCCCTGTACGAAGGTATTCCTTCACACGGGGCTCTAGCCTTATAAAAAGATTAGAATTTTGATTGGTAGGCGTCTACTTCCCAGCCAGTTACAGCGATACGGAAGTCATCCCACTCACTACGTTTTAGGGACACATACTCTGAGAATGCATGCTCTCCAAATGTCTTTAAACCAATTTCTCCTGTTTCAAATCGATCAATGGCACTTTCAAGGCTTGTAGGTAAATTTTCAATACCACGAGCCTGGATTTCATCTAATGACATGTTGAAAATATCTGCATCAACAGATGGTGGCGCTGTTAATTCACGCTCTACCCCATCAAGTCCAGCAGCAGCTACAACCGCAAATGCTAAGTACGGATTTGCCGACGGATCTGGACAGCGAATTTCAACACGAGTCCCCGCCCCACGAGTAGCCGGAATACGGATTAACGCTGAACGATTTGAAGCTGACCAAGCAATGTAACAAGGGGCTTCGTAACCAGGAACTAAACGCTTGTATGAGTTTACAAGTGGATTTGTTACCGCTACAAAATCTTTTACATTGTCAATGAGACCTGCGATAAATTGGTAAGCTGTCTCAGATAAACCTAATGTATCTGTTTCGTCATAGAAGGCATTTTCTTGTTTCTCTTCATCAAATAATGAGATGTTTGTATGCATTCCACTTCCATTTGCACCAGCAAGTGGTTTTGGCATAAACGTCGCATGTAAACCAAATTGTTTTGCTACCGTTTTTACAACCCATTTATATGTTGTCGCTGCATCAGCAGAAGCTAAGGCATCGGCGTATTTAAAGTTAATTTCATGCTGCCCAACCGCCACTTCATGGTGAGAAGCTTCGATGGTAAAACCCATCATTTTTAGTGCTTTATATATTGCAAGACGAACTTTTTCCCCTTCATCTTTTGGAGAAGGCTCAAAGTATCCACCAACATCTTGAGTACGTATTGTCGGTTGACCAAATTCGTCTGTTTCAAATAAGAAGAATTCCAACTCTGGCCCAACACTAATGGAATAACCTTTATCTTTAGCACGTTTTACTGTCTTCTTTAAAACGTTACGAGGGTCTCCTTCAAAGTCATCCCCTCCTGGTGTTGTTACACTACATAGGAAACGAGCTTCTGAATAACCGTCCTCTTCTGTCCAAGGTAACACAGCAAAAGTCGATAAATCCGGATTTAAATATAAATCTGATTGGTTAATTGGTGTAAAACCAGTAATAGAAGAACCATCAAACATCACTTTTCCATCAACAGCTTGCTCTAATTGTTCTGCTGTGATTGTCACATGCTTAAGCGTCCCTTCAATATCAACAAACTGCATATGAAGTAATTCTACACTTTTCTTTTCAATCGTTTCTTTAATTTCTTGAATTAAACTCTCTCTCGCTGGCGTATTTACCGTCATCCCCACACACTTCCTTTTCATGTAAACTTTTATTACATCCTTTTATTAATTACTACTTTATGACGTTTGAGTCCTTTTCGCAATCGATATGTCAGATAATCTAACATACAAATATTTAGATAATTTTAGATATTTAGCTTATTTAATATACCGATAAAATACACTCAACTGAACGCAGATCTGGATCGAAAGTGATTAATTTTTATCTTGATTTATCTAGGTTTATTTCATTCCGTCCTATTCTTATCTTCTCGAACCATTAAAACATAGATTTAGACGTTTTATATGTATACGCTTCCGTTTCTTCACATTAATTCCTGTAAATCGCGTCAGAAAACTTTACCAGTATGATAATACTTTTAAGCTAAAAAGACGCCCATTTGTTGTGATTTTGGTTTTATTATTAATTGCGTGGAGCGTCGGTGGGATATTCTCACCTCACACAACGTCATCAACAAACAAAAAAGCCCGATGAGAGGTATTAACTTCTCACCGGACTTTATTCGGAAGGCTTCTGCTAATTAGAGATAAGCCTCCTCTAATATAATTCGAATTTACGCTTGCTTAGAACGACGTTGTTGTGAACTGCCCGTTCTTTGGCCACTACCACTACGTTGACCACCGCCACTGCGGCTACCACTTCTACGGTTACGGTCACGATCACCGTCTTTACGGTTATAACTACGACGGTTATCACCACGGCCTCCGCCACCACCACTACGGCGGTAAGGTCTACCTCCACCGTCAGAACGGCGTTTTTTCGAGCGTAATGGTGCCTCACCCGTTAATTTAACGTCTGTTGTATCTGGCTCTTTAGTTAATAATTTTAAAGCAGCTGCTAAAGCTGTTGTTGCATCTGTTTCTTGTAATAAATCTTTAGCAATAGCACGATAAAAATTCGTGTCTTCTTGATCTAATTTTTCACGAAGTTGTGCTAGCACAAGCTTTTGTTGACCTTCCATCGCTTCTTCAAACGTTGGCATTGGTTGTTTCGTCATTTTTTTCTTTGATGTCTTCTCAATCGCTGCCACATGCTCTTTCTCAGATGGTGTCGCAAATGTAACAGCCATACCTGATTTCCCAGCACGTCCAGTACGCCCAATACGGTGAACATAGCTTTCTGGGTCTTGTGGTAAATCAAAGTTATAAACATGTGTCACACCACTAATATCTAAACCACGTGCAGCGACATCGGTTGCGACCAAAATTTCAATTAAACCATTTTTGAACTTACGTAAAACACTATCACGCTTCGCTTGGTTTAAGTCACCGTGAATTCCTTCTGCACGATAGCCACGTTTAATTAAAGCTTCTGATAACTCGTCGACACGACGTTTTGTACGTCCGAACACAATCGCAAGCTCAGGTGTATGAATATCGACTAGACGGCAAAGGGCATCGAACTTTTGCTTTTCATGTAACTCAATATAAAATTGTTCGATATTTTCCATTGTTACTTCTTTTGCTTTAACAGCAATTGTTTGTGGTTCTTTCATAAATTGCTGAGCAAGTTTTTCGATACGTTTTGGCATTGTCGCTGAGAATAATAATGTTTGACGTTCGTTAGGGATTTCTTTAAGAATCGTTTCAATATCTTCAATGAAACCCATGTTTAACATTTCATCTGCTTCGTCCAAAATAACCGTTTCTACTTGGTTTAATCTAATCGTTTTACGGTTCATATGATCCATTAAACGACCTGGAGTTGCTACAACGACATGTGGTTTCCGTTTTAAATCACGGATTTGTTTTCTCATATCTTGTCCGCCGTATACGACAACCGTACGGACGCCTTTGTATTTCCCAAATTTCACTAGTGATTCTGATACTTGGTTCGCTAACTCACGAGTTGGTGCCAAAATAAGTCCTTGAACGTGGTCATTTTCCACATTGATCTTTTCAATTAACGGTACACCAAAAGCACCTGTTTTCCCCGTACCTGTTTGTGCTTGACCAATAACATCTTTACCTGCTAATGTCGTTGGAATGGTTGCGTTTTGAATTGGTGTTGCTTCTGCAAACCCCATATCCTCTAACGCTCTTACTACTTGATGATTCAAATTAAATTCATGAAATGTTGGCAAATTAAATATCTCCTTTTATTTCTTATATTTTTACGCCTTTATGTTTTTGCGACACATAAAGTTAGGAGCGTTCTTTAGCCATGATTGTTCGTACAATCGTAAAGCTCTTCATCTATATAGGCAGTATTTTATGTTACTGACCTTATCCCAAAGGGTTTTTAGCTACTTTATCTTTTTGTTAAGAATACTCCACATTTAAAGGTTTTCCCTAAAAGTTAGAATGACTTTATAAGGCTCCTCTCAAGACAATTTTTTGTCTAAGCGAGCACTTATATTCTATTTCTTTCCTAGCTAATTCCGTTAACCGTTGGAAATATTGCTATAAAAGCAAAGAAAAACCACATCCCATAACGATCTGGAACATGGTCGTCATCCTGATACTAATGTGTCACCCAATCAAAAGGGTGCGCAAATTTATTACCGTCATTCATCTTAACATGACCACCTGAAAAATGCAATGAACCCTTTCATCTTTTTGCTACATTATTCCAACAAAAAAGCTTTAGGATAATTTATAAAGGCGAGCCTCGTAAGGTTTTAATACTTGAATATTTTTTGAATCGCTATAATTTGCCAAAAGCAATTCCTTTTGAGCCACTTCTAATAGTTCCGTTTTAAATGGAGCTTCTTCCTCAAATAAGTTGACTAAAATAAGAAATGTTTCCCCTCCCCATTTTCTTGTATAAGCATAAATTTGCTCATGTTTAGGAAGAACTAACTCGTATTCACCATAAACAAGACCCTCATACTTTTTACGAAGCTGAATCATTTTTTTATAAAAATTCAGGATCGAATCGGCATCCTTCTCTTGAGTCTTCACGTTGATTCTTTTGTAATTTGGATTCACTCCAAACCATGATGACTCCGAAGTCGTAAACCCAGCTTGATGCTCATCAGACCATTGCATAGGGGTTCTTGAGTTATCTCGACCTTGCTCCCAAATAACTTTCATAATTTCTTCATGTGCAGTCCCTTTTTCTCGTTCAATACGATATAGGTTTAACATGCCAACATCATTGTAATCTTCAATACGAGGGAATTGCACATTAGTCATCCCAATTTCTTGTCCTTGATAAATAAAAGGGGTTCCTTGCATAAAGAAAAATAAAGTCCCTAACGCTTTAGCACTTTCTAACCAGTACTTATCGTCATTTCCCCATGTTGAAACACTACGTGGCTGATCATGATTTTCTAAAAATAAGGCATTCCAGCCGTGACCGTTCAAACCGTTTTGCCATTTCGTTAACGTTTTCTTTAATGATAAAATATCGAGAGTTCCTTCTCCCGATTCCTTACGCCACAACCCTAAATGTTCAAATTGAAAAATCATATCGAAGGCACCCTTTTCCTCGCCTACCCACATATCAGATTGGTCTACAGATACACCATTCGCTTCTCCAACAGTCATTATGTCATACTTATCAAAGGTTTCTCGTTTTAATTCTTGTAAAAACTCATGAATTCCTTCACGGTTCATATGACCTTCATAGGAAGGAACATAATCAAGTTTTTTAGGGTTTGGTAAATCAGGAAACCCCTTTACTTTTTTAATATGAGATATAGCGTCTACTCTAAAGCCATCAATCCCTTTATCCATCCACCAATTCATCATCTGATAAAGAGCTTCTCTGACATCCGCATTTTCCCAATTCAAATCTGGTTGCTTGCGTGAAAAGATGTGCATATAATACTGTTCCGTCTTTTCATCATATTCCCAAGCAGACCCGTTAAAAATCGATTCCCAGTTGTTTGGCTCAGAGCCATCCTTAGTTGGATCAGCCCAAATATACCAATCCCTTTTTTCATTCGTTTTAGAAGACTTTGATTCAATAAACCAAGGGTGCTCATCAGATGTATGGTTGATAACCAGATCGATGATTAATTTCATCCCTCGATTGTGCACTTCGTTTAAAAGAGCATCAAAATCAGCCATTTCTCCAAATTCATCCATAATATCTTGATAATCACTTATGTCATATCCGTTATCATCATTTGGTGATTTGTACATAGGACAAATCCAAATGACATCAATCCCTAAATCCTTTATATAATCGAGCTTCTCAATAATCCCTTTTAAATCACCTATTCCATCACCATTCGAATCGTTAAAACTTCGCGGATAAATTTGATAAGCAACGGCTTCTTTCCACCATTTTTTCATCATACTAAACACTCCTAAATTAGACTTAAACATCGAACTATTTTATAAAATAAAACCGTTTACATTTGTATTAAATAAAAAAGACAAACGTTTGCACTTTGAGACTATTTTTATTATAAAAGAAGTTTTATAAAGTTACAAGACCATCCTTTTAAATATTAATTCGTTTTTACCGGGTAGGTTTCTTCTCCTTATTTAAAATTGTTCCCAGCTATTGTTCATTATATGATGAACCTTTTACATTCATCTAAATTTTTCTTTTATTTTCCTGCAAACGTTTGTCCAAAAAAGGCCGAAGTTCTCCCTCTATTCCTCATAACCTCTTTTCACATCTTAATTCTGAATTCTAGAGTATTAATTACTTATCCACACTATCCACATCCTTACTCACCTCCAATATCACTTAGTGAGACGTCACGAGTCATTTTTGTTTATAACTCAACTTTCGCAGCGTATAATGGACCCTTAACCGTTGATAGAGATTGACTTTAGGGCGATACCATACTCAAATTGACTTTACATGATCGGTTCAATCGTTGACAGTCTGAACACATCTCTTCGTAGGCTGTTGAAGGAAACTGTTCACTAAAATGAAGAGCTTCGGCTGTCGCTCCCAAAACCATACTCCACGTCCTGCGGGAACCTGGCGAGCCTCCTCGGCAAGCCTTGCGGGGTCTCGCTCCACGGTTTATTCCCGCGGGAGTCTCCGTATGGTTTTGTCCGCTAAGTGTCGTGGAGAGGCTTGATGATATGGCTTTTTCCAAATCAGCTATTTCTAACGCAGAAGGACCTTCTTCTTCACTTTGTTGATTATGGAACTAAATAGGGAGTTGCCACCTGTTTTTTTATTCAATGAGAAAACTGAACCTAGATTCGATTCTATTATCTAGCGGACAAACAGACACGGAGACTCCCGCAGGAATAAACCGTCCAATGAGACCCCGCAAGCGTGCTGAGGAGGCTCATGAGGTTCCTGCAGGACGCGGAGTGTCTGTTTGGGAGCGACCGCCGGAGGGCCTATTATTTTTTTCTCGATGCGAAAGTTGAGTTTATAAAAAAAGACTTCTCAAAAGGCTAAGTAACCTTTTAAGATAGTCCTGTTAATAATTCATAATTAATACTTCTTGAATTTTTCCACGTTTTGAACCAACTGAATTGATATTCCTCGTCGCTCCAACGATTTCTGTCCGGTATTCTGAATAAATATCTTTAATAAAATCAGTGGCAGAATTACTTAATAATACATAGCAGCCTCGCTTGTCTAAATCAATAAAAAGATCCCTTAAGCGTAATTGTTCTTCTTTCCCAAAACCTTGTAGAGCATAATTCGTAAAAGATGATGTGGTACTGACAGGATCATACGGTGGGTCAAAATAAACAAAGTCACCTTGTTTAGCCTTATTGACCACTTCTTGAAAATCGTGATTAAAAATTTCAACATCTGCTTGATTCAAAAAGTGATGAACGGAACGAATGACATCTTCATTGATGAAATTAGGGTTTTTATACTTCCCAAACGGAACGTTAAATTGCCCTTTTTGATTGACACGATATAATCCATTAAAACATGTTTTATTTAAATAAATTAACCTAGAAGCCTTTTGGATAGCTGATAATTGTTGGTAATTATCGGCGTCACGATCAAGATTTCTTAGTTCATAAAAATAGTCAGAGGAATTATTATGCGTTCTTAAGTCTGTTAACAACTCTTCTACATGATCACGAATCACCTTATATGTATTCACTAATTCCTGATTAACATCATTAATTATCGCTTTTTCTGGTTGTAAATGAAAAAGCACCGCTCCCGCCCCAATAAACGGTTCAAAATAGGTATGATAAGAACTCGGAATATACTTGGAAATTTCAGGTATCAACTGCCTCTTCCCACCAGCCCATTTTAAAAAAGGTTGTGCCTGTACCATTGACTTACCCAACTTTCTTTCTCTTAATTCGAACACCTCTTATGCTAACTTGAAATAACGACAAAGGCAATGCTCCTCATACATTGTAAAGGAAATATAAACTTTCGTAATATAAAAGGATTCTTCAGCGACTAATCCGAATAATACAAGGAAGAGATCCATTTATTCTCTTTTACTCAACTTTCGCAGCGTATGATTGACCCTTAACCGTTGATAGAGATTAACTTTAGGGCGATACCATACTCAAATTGACTTTACATGAACGGTTCAATCGTTGGCAGTCTGAACACATCTCTTCGTAGGCTGTTGAAGGAAACTGTGCACTAAAATGAAGAGCTTGGGTGGTCGCTCCCAAACAGACACTCCGCTCCTTGCCGAGAACCTCATGAGCCTCCTCAGCACGCTTGCGGGGTCTCATTGGACGGTTTATTCCTGCGGGAGTCTCCGTGTCTGTTTGTCCGCTTGATAATAGAATCGAATCTAGGTTCGGTTCTCCTCATGGAATAAAAAATAGTCCTTACTTCAACGTACAAGAGCTTGAGAATGATTTTTCTTCAATGACTCAGTCCGTTACAGTTGTAAACAAATCCGTGTTGATACTCTGTACGTTAGCTAGACTAGCGAGCTTGTTTCGATTGGAATCATGTCTTTTCATAACTAACAAAGTAAAGAAGAAGGTCCTTATGCGTTAGAAATAGCTGATTTGGGCATGGCGATATCATCAAGCATCTCCACGACACTTAGCGGACAAAACCATACGGAGACTCCCGTGGGAATAAACCGTGGAGCGAGACCCCGCAAGGCTTGCCGAGGAGGCTCGCCAGGTTCCCACAGGACGCGGAGTATGGTTTTGGGAGCGACAGCCGAAGCGCATTGTACATTGTCTATTTTTTCTTAATGCACAGTTTATCCGTTTGGTGTGATAGTACGTTCTCGCTTTTCTAACGTGTCAAAGGCATTTGTTTAAGAGCTCCCCTTTCGCTCTACCAACTAGTTGAACGGATTTTCTCGATGCGAAAGTTGAGTCATTTATATTTAAACCATTAGGAGGAGTAATATGTCCGATTCATTTCGTTATCGAAAAATATTTGTTATTGGTAGTGGCTTTTTTGCGTTAACACTCGTTTGGACTTTCTACAATGCATTTATGCCGATTATTTTAGCCGAACACATTGAAAAGCAAAGTATCATTGGATTTATTATGGGGTTAGATAATTTATTAGCGATTCTACTGATCCCACTTATTGGGTCATGGTCCGACCGAGTTCAAACCCGATTTGGTAACCGCCTCCCCTTTTTAATCGTCGGGATGCCACTTGCTGCTCTCTTTTTTATTCTTTTGCCCTTTGTCGCCGATACTTTATGGATTTTAATCTCGATCGACATTTTATTTTTACTAGCTATGACATTGTACCGAGCACCTGTCATTTCCTTAATGCCCGATCATACCCCTCCTAAAAAGCGTTCTTTTGCGAACGGCATTATTAACTTGTTAGGCGGAATCGGTGCGATTATTGCGTTATTCGGTTTATCTCAATTATTTGATATTAATCCGATTTATCCGTTTACAATAGCAAGTATTATTTTAATGGCCTCTTTTTTCTTTTTATTTTTTGTTGTCGACCGAAAGCCAGCTTATAGTAGCAACACTTTGGATGACCAGGAAGAAACGATTGCGACCCGATCGCTTCGTAAACGATTTATCTTGCTTTTTGAAAAGAAAAATCGGTCTTCCCTTTTTATCTTACTTGCGATCTTTATTTACTTTATTGGTTATGCCTCTGTTGAAGCCTTGTTTACATTATACGCTCAACAAACACTAGGTTTTAGTCCTGGTCTGGCTGGGACAACACTTGGGTTCTTTAGCCTCTCATTTGTCCTCTTCGCCCTTCCAGCCGGATGGATTGGACAAAAATTTGGCAAAATCAAAACGATGATGATTGGCCTTTCGATTTTGCCACTTATCTTTTTAACGATCCCTTTTTATACAGAAGCACTCCCCTTACAAATGACTTTATTTGTAGCAGGTTGTGCGTGGGCTCTCGTTAATGTCCAGGCTTATCCTTTAGTCGCCGATTTGGGAGGACTAACGAGCATCGGTTTATTTACAGGTTTTTATTATTTATTTTCCATGTCCGCTAATATTGTTGGCCCCTTTTTCTTAGGTGGCATGGTCGATTTATTCGGGGGACCGACGCTCTTTTACGTAAGCTCCCTCACATTTGTGCTCGCCCTCTTTATTTTACATTTAGGCAAAAAACAATTAGTTCTAAAAAAGGAAAAGGTCGCTTAACACGGGAAAGTAATTAGTCATGTACATGATTTTCCTCTGATTGGACATCGTATGGATAAATAGACAATTGATGGAGGAAACCAATGACTCAGAATACGAATCAATTACCCGAACATCCCCAATCATATTGGCGTTCTTCAACTAAATTACCTAGTTTTCCAACACTAGAAGGGGATTTAGTTGTCGATGTGGCCATTGTAGGTGGCGGGATCACTGGAATTACGACTGCCTATCTTTTAACAAAGGCTGGATTAAAAGTAGCTCTCATTGAAGCAGACAAACTATTAAATGGAACTACCGGTCATACTACTGCTAAAATCACATCTCAGCATGACCTTATTTATGATGAGCTGTTACATCATATCGGACAAGAAAAAGCCAAACAATACTATGATGTCAATGAAGAAGCCATCGCCTTTATCAAAAAGACGATTGAGGAGCATTCAATCTCATGTGATTTTACAGAGCAGGATGCCTATCTTTACGCAACGACTAATCAAGGCGAAGGAAAACTAGAAAAAGAGTTCGAGGCGTATCAAAAGATTGGCATCCATGGTCAATTTGTCGATAAGATCCCTTTAAATATTGAAACGAAAGCAGCTCTAAAAATCGGAAAACAAGCCCAATTTCACCCATTAGAATATGTATCACACTTTATTAAGTATGTAACAGATAACGGTGGACAAATTTTTGAGAATACCGTAGCTGTTGATATTGAAGTAGATGGCAAAACAACTGTGATGACAAAAAACCAGCACCGTGTTTACGCTGATAAAGTTGTCGTCGCTACTCATTTTCCGTTTTTTGATGGCGGGGGCTTGTATTTTTCAAAATTGCATGCCGAACGTTCCTATGTCATTGCTGGTTTTATTGATGAGGCTTTTCCAGAAGGGATGTATTTAAGTGCCGATGATCCAAAACGGTCATTACGTTATACAAAAATGGGTGATAAACAATTGATCCTTTTAGGTGGCGAAAAACATAAGACAGGTCAAGGTATGGACACCCTTTATCACTATGAAGCCCTCCTAGACTTCGGAAAAGACATTTTTGGTGGGTTTGATACCCAATTTCGTTGGTCGGCTCAAGATTTAATTACACTTGATAAGCTTCCATACATCGGACATCTTACCAAAAACAAGCCATCTATTTTTATCGCGACTGGATATCGAAAATGGGGAATGACGAACGGAACTGCCGCCGCACAAATCATCGCTAAACAAATTACTGAACAATACCACCCAGCCGAATCATTGTTTACACCTTCTAGGTTTATCGCGGATCCAAGTATTAAACATTTTCTTTCTGAAAACCTTGATGTGGCCAAACACCTCATCCAAGGGAAAACAGAACATGACTATAAAAAGATTGATGAACTAGGCAAAGATGAAGGAGCTGTTGTTGCGGTTAAGGGCAAACGGACGGGCGCCTATAAAGATCACGATGGGCAACTTCATTTAATCGATACAACTTGTACCCATATGGGCTGTGAATTGAACTGGAACCACGGTGATCGAACATGGGATTGCCCGTGTCACGGCTCGAGGTTCTCCTACCGCGGCGATGTGATGGAAGGACCAGCAAAAGAGCCTTTAAAACAAGTAGAACGCTCTTAAATAAATGTTTCATTTTTCCCCACATCTTTTCAAACCAGCCGACTTATTCACATTCCTGTGAATAAGCTGTGTATATCATAGTAGTTACCCACAGACAAATGTGAATAAAAGTGAAAAACCTTGATAACTAATCAAATAAATCTTTTTATGCCACTTAAATTATCCACAATTTTTCTCTAAATGCTTTGGATAACTGAAAGAGCCCTTTTCCATGTTGGAAAGAGCTCTTTCTTTTTAATCTTTATCTAATTTTAACTTGGCAAGGGCATCGGCTAGTGCGGAGTTGGAGAAATCGTCATCTTTATTTTGTTTTTTCATGTATTGAGAAACTTCTTTTTTCGACACCTTTTGATGCTGTGTCGCCTTTTTGCGTTTCTCAAACGCCGATTTTTTCTCGCGGTGACCACAAACACATGCAAACACTTGCCCTTCTCCTTCTCCTCGTAGTTCAAGTTTCTTTTTACATTTTGGACAACGAGCATTAGTCACCATTGCTAGCCTTTTTTTGTAGCCACATTCACGGTCTTGACAAACACGCATTTTACCTTTTTTGCCGTTTACCTCAAGCAATAACTTGCCACATTCAGGACATTTACTACCTGTTAGATTATCATGTTTGAATTTTTGTTCACTGTTTTTTATTTCTTTAACAATACTTGAAGCATATTCCTTCATTTCGGCAATAAAGGTTCTTTGATCAAGCTCCCCTTTAGTAATCGAGTCTAGCTTTTTCTCCCATTCAGCTGTTAGCGCAGGCGATTTTAAGCCTGAAGGAACAAGGTCTAAGAGCTGTTTCCCTTTTGAGGTTAACAATAAATCTTGGCCTCTTTTTTCCATTAAAAATGTCTGAAAGAGCTTTTCGATGATGTCTGCTCTCGTTGCAACCGTTCCTATCCCCCCAGCTTTTCCTAATGTTTCTACTAAATCCGGATCTTTATTTTCAAGAAAAGATGCCGGTTTTTCCATAGCTGATAACAGCGTCGCCTCGGTAAATCTCGCGGGAGGTTTTGTTAGCTCTTGCTTTTTATCGAGCTTCGTTACTGTTAATAAATCACCTGTTTGAATAGAAGGAATAATCGTTTCGTTCTTAATTGAAGTATCAGCATAAATCGCCTTCCACCCTACCACAAGCTCCTTATGGCCACTCGCTTTAAAACTTTGGTTGTTCGCTTTGGCGATAATCGTCGTTTGCTCAAATTCATAGACCGGGAATAAAACGGCTAAAAATCTCCGTACGATTAAATCATAAATTTTCCTTTCATTATCTGAAAGTGAGGCTGGTGCGACTTGTTCAGTTGGAATAATCGCATGGTGATCGGTCACGAGCTTATCGTTTACAGCATGAGGCTGGATTGATAAATTCCCGCGGCGAATTTGAGCGACATGCTTACGATAAGGCTGGACATCAACGGCTTTAACTCGTTCAGACAACGTATCAACTAAATCACTTGAAAGCACATTGGAATCTGTCCGTGGGTAAGTGACGGCTTTATGCTGTTCATAAAGACGTTGCAATGTACTTAACGTCTCTTTTGGAGAGAAGCCAAAGCGTTTATTTGCCTCTCTTTGTAGCTCGGTTAAATCATAGAGCTTTGGTGCAGGTGTTTTTTTCTTCACTTTTTTGACATCGCTCACTTGCAGCTTTTGTCGTTCGAGCGATTTGGTCATTTCTTTTGCCTGCTCTTCTCGAAAAATTCGTTGCTATCCTGAACGTTCATCATACCAATGCAACTTCAATTGTTCCTTTGTTTCTGCTTGCAAAAGCCAATAAGGTTTTGGTTTAAACTGACGAATATCCTCTTCTCTTTTAGCAATCATCGCCAATGTCGGTGTTTGAACTCGACCACATGAAAGCTGAGCATTAAATTTTGTCGTTAATGCACGTGTTCCATTCATTCCGACATACCAATCAGCTTCAGCCCGTGCAACTGCTGAGGCATATAACCCTTCGTAATTTTTTCCGCTCTTTAACTTGTTAAAGCCAGCTTTAATCGCTTTATCTGTAACGGACGAAATCCATAAACGTTTGATCGGTTTTTGCACAGCTGCTTTTTCTAAAATCCAACGAGCAACAAGCTCTCCTTCACGGCCAGCATCTGTCGCGATAATAACCTCATCAACATCTTTTCTTCTTAATTGCGTTTTAACAATTTGATATTGCTTTTGAGTTTGTTTGATCACAACTAAATTAAGTTTTTTCGGTAATAAAGGAAGATCTTCTAGCTTCCACGTTTGATAGGATTCTCCGTAACTTTCTGGAGCAGCCAATGTGACTAAATGACCTAAAGCCCATGTTACAATATAATTTTTCCCTTCAAAAAAACCATTTCTTTTTTCTGTACATTGTAAAACTCTCGCTAAATCACGGCCAACAGATGGCTTTTCCGCCAATACGACTTTTTTTCCCATAGATTTATTAAAATCTCCTTTATATGAGCGCTACTTTTCAAGACCAAAACCTGAACAGGCTTCAATCCCTAAACCATTCTCTCCCAGCTACTACCTACTAACTGGTCGCTTTTAAACCAACGGCTGCAGCTAAAATGAGGGCAATAAAAAAGATACGCCATTTATCTTTAGGCTCATTATAAAATAAGATTCCAACAAGTGCACCACCAGAAGCTCCAATTCCTGTCCAAATGGCATAAGCGGTTCCCATCGGCAGCACTTCCATCGCTAAAGATAAAAAGAGAAAGCTAAGACCGAATGTAGTGATAAGAAAGAACATGGCCAGCCATTTTTTTGTTTGGTGCCATTGATTGATCATAGCAACTCCGACCATTTCAAAAATACCTGCTAATACTAAATAAATCCATTCCATCTTAAGCTTCACCTACTTCTTTGTCTTCTTCTTTATCAAAGGTTCTCATTTTTAAACCTAATACGCCTACAAGTAATAAAACAATAAGCATAACAACTGACCAACGAAAAGGCTCTCCAAATACGGCCATATCAAAAATAACCGTCCCTGCTGTTCCTAATCCAACAAAAACAGCGTAGGCCGTTCCCACCGGCAACCGACTTCCTGAACGAATGAGTAAAGAAAAACTAATAATAATTGCCAAAATCGTTGCTCCCCACTCAAATAAACTTGTAGAATGCTTTAATCCAATTACCCAACCTACTTCAAAACACGCCGCAACAATTAATAAGATCCATTCCTTTTTCATTTTGACTTCACTCCTCTTTTATGAGTATTTACTTTTACCATTTCTGACATGCACTAAAAAAGCCCGAGAGATGGCTGTCATTGACAGCATCTCCCGGGCTTTTATCCCTCCGTGTCACATCTTTTTATATAAAGATGTGTGCCTTGTCTTGGACCAGACCAAATGAACCAATTTGCGGAACCCTACAAGACCATTTTGCTATTCCGCTTATTATTTCAAATGGAATGACCACTGTCAAGTTCCATTGAAATCACTGGCACCATGTTGGTTCATTAAAAATAACTGAAGACATCATTGGTCATCTAATGCAAAAATGTCACCAACTCTCCATTAGATTCCTATTTTAAGATTATGATAGAATAATAGTGATTTTATTCGACACGATGAAACAATACTAGCTGCGTCCGTTAGAAGCTCGAGAAAAATCGGTCTGCCCAAACGGACTACGCTTTTTAAATAAGGAGGTTTTTAAATGGCTACATCGACTCGTGCTTTCCGGATCATTAGTTATTTAGAAGGCATTTCTTTAATTCTTTTATTATTTTTAGCGATGCCTTTAAAGTATATATTTGACTTGCCAAGTTTTGTTACCGTTATTGGCATGGCTCACGGATGGCTTTTTATTATTTATATCATCGCTGTTATCGTGATGATGTTTATCGCTCGTTGGTCACTCGCAAAAGGTGGACTAGCTATGCTGGCTTCCATCATTCCATTCGGTCCATTTATTTTTGATAGAAAATTACTACATTCTAAACAACCGGTTTCTTGAAGTTCAGGAATTGTCCCAAAATCCCTTAAATAGTTCCACACCCGTCAGAGGGTGCTGCCCCCATCCAGGGAGCGGCACCTTATCTCTTGTTTTATTTATCTTAAAATTCAATCAAATCACTAAAAAAATAGCTTGATTAATGATAAACTTATACTATTATTTTCCGAAGACATTAAGGTAAAGGTGGTTCTTATGAAAAAATGGGTTTCAAATGAACAGAAAAGAGGTTTCTTACAGTGGTTTATTAAAAATAATCAACTAAAAAATAAAGAAGCTAAACTAATTCTCGATCAATTCATAAGAAATCATCACCTTCTGAATCAATTAAAATTTACCGATTCAATTAACAAAGGTAAAAAACAATTATCATATCTTCCTATCAATCCGATGAACCCGGTTTTATGTATTATGATCAGAAAACAAAAACAGATAATTTATCAAGCTTGTTAGACGATCTAGTTACAGCTCCAACAGAATCATTTTATCTAGTCTTAAACTTTAATGGCAAGTCGTTAAATCATCGCTATCTACAGCTTCTCGAACATGAGAAAAGCGATAACTTTCAACGTTACAAGCGCTTCAAAAAATATGAAGAAGAAACCAATCAAATGATCGAACAACTCCTAAAAAATAAAGACAAAGAAGCCTTAATGAAAGCAATTGACGAAGCATTGGATAACCGTGACAAAGTTTTATTTAATAAACTTGTTGAAAAGTTGCAGGAGTTATAATGTCTCGTTTCTACAGGTTATTCCTTAAGCATCTTATAAAACCTAACAAAAAATTGTATATAAGAACTCCCCTAATTAATTCCCTATTTATGATTAAATAATAACGTTTTTTAAGACGACGAAAAAAGAAAAACATATGTCAGTTCTCTTTACGGAACAGTTTAAACACTGATATAATCATTACGACATTACTCATAAATATAGAGAGGTACGAATTATGATAGGTGATCAAGTAAAAAAATATAGACTAGAAAAAGGTTATTCTTTAACCGAATTGGCTGATAAAGCAGGGGTAGCTAAGTCATACTTGAGCTCGATTGAACGAAACATTCAATCAAACCCTTCCATTCATTTTCTTGAAAAAGTGGCTGCAATGTTAAATGTGTCTGTGGAAGATTTACTTTATGATGAAAAAAGTCAACCAGAAAAAGAGACTAATTTAGATCCCAATTGGATTGAGTTAGTTCAAGACGCCATGAATTCTGGGATTAGTAAAGAACAGTTCCGTGAGTATTTAGATTTTGTCAAATGGAAAAATAAACAGGACAATGGTTAAGGGACCCAAAAAATGAACTGATGTCACTTATTCAGCTCATTTTTTACGTTCTTCTTTTCTGCATCAGTATCTTTTATTTCATGGGCTTTAATGATTTCAATTAACTCGACATACTCTATTTCCAGCACCTTAGCAATCTTTATAAGAACAGCAATACTAGGGTTCTTTTGAACACCTCTTTCAATATAACTGATATATGACTTCGATACTCCTGATGCAATTGATAAACGTTCCAACGTCATTCCTTTGCTTTTCCTTAAAGCTCTAATATCATTGACAACCATTCATTTTTGCCCCTTCATTATAAAATTCATTGACAACTAATCTATCTATTTCATACTTTTTCAATTGACTTTGTTTTAGTTTAATCTCCTGTAAATGAAGATTCTCATGTTTAGAAAAGGAAATATAATATAATTGATAATAAAAAAGGGACGAGTCCAATCGTTGTCTTTTTTCGCAAATAATTCCAAATAATTCTAACTCTTTTTTAAATACCTCTGTTTTAATTTTATAAATGACCCCCTTTAAGAGTGGGAGCTCTAACGAACTATAAAATTCAATTGCCTCATTTGTTAATTCGACTACATTTACTTCAGAACATTTTTTGTTAAGTAACTTACGGTTTAATTCATAAATATACAAATCTGCCCTTATTCCTTTTTCAAATTGAATAGTTTGATTCATACTCTCACTCCTTATTTTTAATATAAGCACTTAAATATTCTTTATTAAGAACAAATAAACCAAAAAAAATTCTCCCCTTCTAAAACACTTATATAAAGTTCTCTATCGTTCTAATTCTCTAAAAAGAACAAAATAATCAAAAAATTAGTCCCTTTTTATTAAAGAGAACTTCATAATTACGATAAAATTAATTTTAGTTCTTGATTAAGAATTTGTCAACGTTTTCTTCCTATATTAATGATAAAAAGTAATTCGGCAATCATTTTATTCGTATGACCTTCTGTTGAAAGTTGAGCCACATCTTTTTCTCTCCTTGAAAATTT
>NZ_ALPT02000077.1 GCF_000292245.2 Alkalihalobacillus alcalophilus ATCC 27647 = CGMCC 1.3604
ATTTGGAAAAAGTTTGATAAAATCATGTCACAACCCATTACATTTTGCACCTTAAACGGAACAGATTGAGAATATTGAGTCGGTGACAAGAAAACAGAATGAAAACATAGGAAATTAATGTTGTTTATACTTTGCTAAGGGGGTACTTATGAAAACTCACTATTATTTAGGTTGGTTTAACAATACATTCCCAGAGAATCTGGGCAAGATATTACAGGAGGATATAACTGATAGAAAATCACTTGCTATGATTAGCTCGAATCCATTTTTTTATGAAGATGATGGTGCTACTGAACGTTCGTGGCTTGACCAGGCCGGCATTATGTTTGATGAATATCATTTAATTAATTATCGTGTACAGAAGAAAGATGCCCAAACCTTAATTCAAAATGCTTCAGTCATTTTCTTGTTGGGTGGAGATACCCTTAAACAAAATGGGCTTTTGATGGAATATGAATTGTCGGATTTAATTAAAGAAAGCAGAGCCGTTGTGATGGGGGCAAGTGCTGGTGCAATCAACATGTCCGCTAAATGGTTATGCTCGAAAAACTTTGGCTATAAAGTTGAAATAAGCTCTGTTTATAACGGAATCGGCCTTGATAATTTTTCCATCCTGTCTCATTTTGATTTTGAAAATAACATTGCGTTGGTTCAAGACGAACTGACTCCCTTATCGGAAGAAATGAATATTTATGCTTCGAACACAGATTGTGCTGTACGTGTAAAGGGAGGCAAAATCGACATTTTAGGCAATGTATTTTTAATTTCCCACTCAAAGATTCAGAGATTGGATGAGACGCTCTAGTTGTGGTGAATGACTATGGCTTCATTGTGAAGGGCTATGATTCCCTTTGTGGATCTTATTCATATGCTTTTGGCATCATTGGAGTCCTATGATTCCCTTTGCGGCTTTTATTCATATGCTTTTGGCATCATTGCGGTCCTATGATTCCCTTAGTGGCTCTGATTCACATGCTTTTGGCATCATTGACGCCCTATGATTCCCTTTGCGGCTTTTATTCATATGCTTTTGGCATCATTGACGCCTTATGATTCCCTTTGCGGCTCTGATTCACATGCTTTTGACATCATTGACTCCCTTTGATTCCCTTTGCGGCTCTGATTCATATGCTTTTGGCATCATTGACTCCCTTTGATTCCCTTTGTGGCTTTTAATCGACAAGTGACAGTCACTTGTCAAATGTTAGCTTTGACTGCTCGGCTTTTTCATTACCTATCATCCATTTTTCGCACCGTAATCCCGCCAACTCCGCTTTTTGATTACCTATCACCCAATAAATCAATGAAACAAAGCATAGACACTCTGACTGACATCATCAAAAAACCCCCTAAAACCCAAGACTGGAATTTAGGAGGCTCTCATTTTAATTTGTTCCGAACGAGCGTTCATTCAGTTAACATACAAAAACTAACTTTCCAACAAATGCTTGGCAATAATCACTCGTTGAATTTCGTTTGTTCCTTCATAAATTTGCGTTGCTTTGGCATCACGAAACAGTCGCTCAACTGGGTAATCCTTCATATAACCATACCCACCGAAGATTTGAACCGCTTCTGTTGCATTGCGCATCGCGACATCTGTTGCAAAACGTTTCGCCATAGAGGTTTCTTTTCCACTACTTTTCCGATCATCTTTTAACAATGCTGCTTGATAGACGAGTAATTTCGCTGCTTCTACATCTGTTGCCATATCTGCTAACTTAAAAGAGATTCCTTGATTCGCAGCAATTTTCTTCCCAAACTGCTGACGAGACTTCGCATAATCGACTGAAAACTCGAGAGCAGCCTCGGCAATTCCTAACGCTTGTGCTGCAATGCCAATACGACCGACATCTAAATTACCCATAGCGATTTTCCAACCGTCTCCCTCAGCCCCTAGCAAATTTTCAGATGGAACTTCAGCATCCTCAAAAATCAATTCAGTCGTATTCGAGCCATTTAAGCCTAATTTCTTTTCCTTTTTGCCAATGGAAAATCCAGGTGTATCTTTTTCCACAATAAATGCCGAAATGCCACCACGACTGCCCTTCACTGTATCTGTTAAAGCAAATGTAATATACGTATCAGCCGCTCCGCCGTTTGTGATAAAAACTTTAGTTCCATTTAAAATATATTTATCTCCTTTTCTAATAGCTGTCGTCCGTAGTCCACTTGCATCAGATCCCGATTGCGGTTCAGTCAAAGCAAATGCTCCAAGGAATTGTCCGGCGGCTAATTTTGTTACATATTTTTCCTTTTGTTCCTCACTTCCATAATAATAAATCGGGTTCGTACCGACAGATGTATGCACCGATAATATGACACCAAGCGTTGCACTTATTTTCGAAATTTCATGAATGGCGATAATATAGGAGAGGAAATCCGCTCCAGCTCCTCCCCATTTACTTGAAATAGGAATCCCCATCAGCCCATACTGCCCCATTTTCTTTACAATTTGGCTTGGGAACTCATCGGTTTCTTCCATTTTTTCTATATAAGGTTTGATTTCATTCTCGGCAAAATCACGGACCATTTCTCGAATAAGTTGCTGTTCATTTGTCCACTTAATCATAGGCATAAAACCCTCTTCCGGATTTTTTTCCTAACCAGCCAGCTTTAACATACTTTCTTAATAATGGACAAGGACGATATTTGGAATCACCAAACCCTTCATAAAGCACTTCCATAATCGACAAACACGTATCCAAACCAATGTGGTCAGCTAAAGTTAAAGGACCCATTGGATGATTCATGCCGAGCTTCATCACTTCATCAATCGCTTCAACCGTCGCAACTCCTTCATAGACACAAAAAATCGCTTCATTTAACATCGGCATTAACACCCGATTCGATACAAATCCAGGGAAATCATTTACTTCCACAGGTGTTTTTTCCATTTGAATCGCTAAATCTCGAATCGTAGAAAAGGTTTGATCCGATGTAGCAAGACCACGAATAACCTCTACTAGCTTCATAACTGGAACCGGATTCATAAAATGCATCCCGATCACTTTTTCAGGGCGATTAGTCACCGCAGCCATTTCCGTTATCGGTAAAGAAGACGTATTACTCGCCAAAATCGTTTTTTGGGCACAAATAACATCCAATCGCTGAAATAACTCCACTTTAACGGCCATTTTTTCTACAACAGCCTCAATCACTAAATCAACTTCTGCGGCATCTTTAAGCTTAAAAGATGGGAGAACTTTTGCCAAAATTTGATTTTTTTTCTCTTCCGTTTTTCTCCCTTTTTTTATATCTCTGTCTAAAAAGCTCTCCATTTTTTCAATTGCTTTTTCAGGCAAACTAGGGTCCATATCATGTAATAACACTTCAAGCCCTGCTGTTGCTGCGACTTGAGCGATACCACTTCCCATTTGACCGGCCCCAATCACCATTACACGTTGAATAGACATATCGATCACTCCTTTTATGAACAATTCACTAATTCACAATATTCGTAAACGATACAATCTCTCTCCCACTCTCCTTTATTTTACTATATGTTTAAGTAAAAAAGCTGATTAAATGTATACGCTTCCAAATAAATGATAAATTTTTCCTATTATTTGTATGAGAATCTCCTTTACAGACTAAAAAAGACACCTCATTGAAAGATCAAGTGCCTTTAATGTTTCATGACATTTATTAATTAGAAGCAACCCTTTGTCTACTCTTAACTCCCCTTCAAAAACTCTCATCAGATAAATCATAATTAATTGCCCCTGCTGCTTTGCTTCCTTCTGCTGCGGCAATAATTAAGGAAGCAGGCCCGGCATGGGAAAATTCTCCCGCACTGTAAACACTTTTAATTGTTGTTCTCCCTAAATCATCGGTCACGATTTTTCCGTCTTCCTTCACTTCACACCCAAGCTCTTCAACAAATGGCTTCGGACGGTAAAAGGACGGGACGATAAAACCTGCTTCACGAGCGATTTTTTCACCAGAATCAAATTCAACCCCAGCCATATTGCCATTATTCCCGTATATTAATCGTACTTGATCATTAATTACTTTGATTTGCTTTTGCTGAAATTCCTCGATCATTTCTTTTGACATTGGATGGCCATTTGTTGTCACGACTAAATCTTTTGACCAATTATATAAAAGCTTTGTCATATGATGGACATGCTCCTGCTTTTCAGCGATAACGATTAAAGGTTTACCCCTGTTTTCCCAGCCATCACAATAAGGACAACTGAATAGACTTTTTCCATAAAACTCTCGTATATTGGTTATTTTTGGAAATTTTTCATGGACACCTGCTGCTAATAAGATTTTTTTCGCTAAAAAAATTTGCTTGTTGGCACTCATTATTTGAAAAACTTGCTCACCACCGTTTGCCTTACTAATTTGTTCAACCGTTCGTTTATGAACCGAAACAGAGGGGAATTGTCCAAGCTCTGCCAAAGCCAATTGCCTAAGCTCTGCTGGTTTAACCCCTTCTCGCGTCATAAACCCATGAGCCGCTTTTGTGACACGATTTCGATTTGTATCATTATCAAACAAAACAACCCTTCGCCTCGCTCTACCTAAAACAAGAGCCGCATTCAATCCCGCCGGACCAGCACCAATTATGGCACAATCAAATATATCCATGCTGTTTTCCCCTTTTCCAAAACACATTTGGCTTTAGAGTTTGTTGAAAGCAGTGGAAACATACAAAAAGCACAGAGGCGTCTCCCGATTCACCCGCGATTGCCGTGGGCATGACGCTCGCGGAGTAGACCATATAGATCGTTTTTCAGTTGCCTCTATATTAAAAAGGATACATACTAGTTACGTGATGACCTATTTGCAGGAAATGGATATTTTAGCACGAATATATGATAAAAGGACTGAATATAGAAAAGGAGAACATCATACATGAATACCCAATCACTTGATTTATTTTCGCAGCAATTCCACCAAAACCCTTATGATTATTACCAAAATATCCGCCCACACCAACCTTTTGCCAAAGTGAATATGTTTATTGAAGGACAACGTACATGGATGGCTTTTACTTATGAAGCCGCGGAAGCCGTGTTAAAAGATGATCGGTTTATAAAAGACATGCGGACTGTTTTTCCTGATGAAGTGACAAACGAAAATTTGCCACCAATCGCTCAAAGCATGCTTTTTGTTGACCCTCCAGACCATCGCCGTCTGCGTAGTCTTGTACAAAGTGGTTTTACCCCCAAAAGGATTGCAAAATTAAGTGGTCGTATCGAGGAAATCGCAAGGGAACAAGCATCACTCATGAGAAACAAAAAAACGGTCGACTTTATTGAAGATTATGCGTTTCCCATTCCTATTCGTGTCATTTGTGAATTGCTTGGCATCCCGTCTGAAGATCGGCTTGATTTCCAGCGCTGGTCCAATGTAATGGTAGAGATAAGTGATAATGCCCATTATGACGAGTCTATGAGTGAATTTATGACTTATTTAGAGAAATTGATTAAAGAAAAGCGGTTATCCCCTAAAGAAGATTTGCTGTCAGACTTAATTCAGGTAGAGGAAGGGGGAGACCGCTTACAGTCAAGCGAATTGTATGGAGTTGTGATGCTTCTTATTGTGGCTGGACATGAAACGACTGTAAATCTAATTGCTAACGGTTTATTAGCACTCCTTACACATCCAGACCAACTTGAGTTATTAAAAGCTGACCATTCGCTTATGGCCCAAGCGATTGAAGAATTGCTCCGTTTCAATGGACCTGTTGAGTTTAGCACAGACCGATGGGCTAGAGAATCCTTTACGTTTATGGGACAGCAGGTAGAGAAGGGAGATCATGTCCTTGTTTCACTCGCATCAGCGGATCATGATCCAGCAGCCTTTGCCGATCCTAGCACTTTAGACATTACAAGGAAAAAAAGCCCTCATCTTGCATTTGGGAAAGGTCTCCACTACTGTCTCGGAGCTCCACTTGCCCGACTTGAAGGCGAAATTGCCCTTCGCGTTTTGTTAGAGGAATACCCAAATCTCACTCTCGCCGCAGAGCTGTCTGAATTAGAATGGCGACAAAGCCTTATCATTCGTGGGTTAAAACGGTTGCCTATCAAGCTTGTTTAAAAGCACACTTAAGTAGATAAACCAAGTACAGAGGTTAAAACACTTCGAGACTCTAAAGTGAGCATCATAAATGAGAAGGCAACTCACTTCATCCGTAAAAGTAAGTACGCTGAACGTCGACGACTCCTTGTTAGGACCATTTAAGGGATACAAAAAAGCTGTCTCATAAGGTTCATTTGATAACCTGATGGGACAGCTCTTACATCTCTCTTCAATAGACTCATTTTAATTTTGAAAAGTGTGGAGCGGCCTTATCGCAAATCATTAAACAAACGAACGATTAATGTTTTTTAATTGTCCATTCTCTGATTTAAAAACGCCTCGACCTTCCATATCAATTAATGCCTCATTTTTAAAATAGAGACATGTTTGTTCATCAATGCCATAATGTTGATGTTTTGGAAAACGTTCCATCATTTCTAGTAAATGCTCCTCTTCCTGCCATTCCGAAAAGTGAACCGCAATAACAACATCTTTCAAGAGTCCTAATCCATCACGGTAAACAGGGAGCTTTAATACATTATCCTTTGCTGAAATTAAACAATCAATTGGACTAATTAAAGCACCTGCCGAAAAGCCAACAAGCGGTGTCCCGTTCTCATACTTCTCTTTTACAACATCTGCAATCGGTGTCTCGACAATATAATCAGCATATAAGCTCGTATCGCCTCCACCAATAACAATCCCTGAGCCGTTTTTAATCCTTTCTACCGCTTCTCGAATTGGTGTCGTTGGCAGTGGAATGTAGTCAAATTCAACATCGGCATGTTGTAGAAAAGCACTTTTATACTTTGGCATATACTCTTGCCAGCCGTCACGATCCAAACATAAAATTACAATTTTCGGATTTTCTATAGCCATCATGTCAACAAATCGTTTCGCCATCTTCGTTGTAAACGGCGGTCCACCACCAAATAAAAAAAGATGCTTTTCCATGTTCATTCACCTCTACAATCGTTTTATTTTGAAATTCCTTCTCCACTTTCTTCAAAAAAAGACGCTTTTGACGTTCGGGTAATTTTCACTAATAAGTTAAGAGCGACAACCATTCCTACGATGGAAAACAGTAGACAAACCATTTGTAAAGAAAACCATTCAGCAAAAAATCCTAAAAGAAGCGTTAAAACGATTTGTATCACAGCTTGAATCATATCAGCCAAACTTCCAAATCGCCCCATCAAATGAACAGGAACTTGATTTTGAAAAAAAGTGGCATAACCTGCATTCGCAAAAGCCATAAAGAAGCCTAAAAAAACAAAAGCCACGGTTGCTGTGAGAAAATTGACCGACGAGTAGAATAAGAAATAACCGATCATTGTCAAAAATAGTCCCCCACCTAAATACCACTTAAGATTGATTCGTTTGGCAAGCATCGTTGCAACCGCAGCCCCAACAATTGCCCCAAGTCCGGTAATACTCACAATTAGTCCATATGCTTGATCAGACAAGTGTAAATTTTGTTTAATAAAAGTAACTTCCTGAGAATCAAGAGCAAATCCAAACAACATCGCCGTTTGAAATAAAAGATAAATCATCATAAAAAAGCGGGCTCTAACAACAAAAGCTTTGACCGTTTTCCAATCATCCACGATAGTCTTCCAGCGTTTAGGTTCACGAACTTCCCTTTTCTCATCCACATTTGGTAACAAATATAAACAAAAAGCACAAATAAGAAAAGCAATGGAATTAATCCAAATACATATATCCGTACCGAATGCCATGATTAGAACCCCTGCAAGAGCAGGTCCTAGTAAAAAAGCTCCTGAATTCGTCATACTCATAATCGAATTAAAGCGCTTTCTATTTTCTTGAGGTACAAGTTTTGTTATATAAACATTTGAACTTGGACCGAAAAAAGCACCGATCATGCTAATGAGCAACAAAAGAAAATAAATGAGTGCTAGTGATTGAATAAGTGGAATCAGTGCAACTAAACAGCCTCTCAAAAGGTTGACGCCGATCATCAACCTTCTTTTATTGACTCGATCAATTAAACTACCCGACCAAGTATTTGTTAACAGAATAGCAATTGGACGAATGATATAAATTTAATGCAATTAAATAAATCCAGCTTCCTAAAAAGGAAATACCAATACCCGAAATTAAAAGAAGAGGATTTCGCCTCTCCAACATATTGCCCCTCCTACTATCTAATATAACTAAATTATACCAGTTGTAAATAGGAATTTACTTCTAAATACAAAAAATTCTTAATATTGACAATAAAATTCCGGTTCAGCAGACAACATGCCAAAAAAAGCACTCCTCATCAAATGAGAAATGCTTTTTAAGTCGTTATAATAACGTTGCTTATCGAATTTCTTTAATACGCGCTTTTTTCCCGCGTAATTCACGTAGATAGTAAAGTTTCGCACGACGAACCTTACCACGACGCTTCACGTCAATCTTAGCGATTTTCGGTGAATGTAATGGGAATGTACGTTCAACGCCTACACCATAAGAAATTTTACGAGCTGTGAAAGTTTCGCTGATACCAGTACCGCGACGTTTGATTACAACGCCTTCGAATAACTGAATACGTTCACGAGTTCCCTCAACAACTTTAACGTGGATTACTAACGTATCTCCAGGACGAAAGCTTGGTAGATCCGTACGTAATTGTTCGCTTGTAATTTCACGGATAATGTTGTTCATATAATTCCACTCCTTCCATACAGATGCTCTTGTGTACATAGTTAAATAGACAGCGGAACATCGTAATCACTGGCATTTGCCACAACGATTATAATAGCATAAAAGCGTCTTTGTCACAAGTCTTTCTTTATATCTTCTTCAAATTGATGAAGCCAAGCTTTTTCCTGTTCTGTTAAAGTTCGCTCTCTTAATAAATCAGGCCTTCTTTGCCATGTCCGTCTTAAAGCTTCCTTCGCTCGCCAATTTTCAATGTTCACATGGTGACCAGACAGAAGAACATCTGGAACCTTTAAACCACGAAAATCGGCTGGTCTTGTGTAATGAGGGTGTTCAAGTAAACCTGTCGAAAAAGAATCGGTTACGGCTGATTCCGCATTTCCTAACACACCAGGAAGAAGGCGAACGATACTATCAGTTAATACCATCGCCCCAACCTCACCACCTGTTAGCACATAATCACCGATTGAGAGTTCATCAGTGACTAGATGTTCACGGATTCGTTCATCATATCCTTCATAATGCCCACATAAAAAGATCAGATGCTCCTCTTTGGCAAGCTCTTCTGCCTTCTGTTGTGAATATGTCTCGCCTTGGGGGCATAGCAGGACGATGCGCGGCTTTTTCTCTGTTTGGCTTGTTATTTCCTCGACCGCGTCAAAAATCGGCTGTGGACGCAATACCATGCCTGCTCCACCACCATAAGGATAGTCATCAACTTTGTTATGTTTATTGTCGGCAAACTCGCGAAAATCGACGACATTAATCGTAACAAGTTCTTTTTCTTGGGCATGCTTAAGAATGGATGAACCAAAAACTCCAGGGAACATTTCAGGGAATAACGTTAAAATGTCAATTTTCATTAATCGATTAAACCTTCCATTAAATGAACAGTAATTTTCTTTTCTTCCACATCAATTTTTTGAACGACTTGCTCGATATAAGGAATGAGAACATCCTTTCCTCCCCCTAAACGTTGCACGACCCAGACATCATTAGCCCCTGTTTCAATAATCTCTTTTATTTTGCCAAGTTCTTCTCCGTCTTCTGTGAGCACAGTGGAACCGATAATTTCATGGTAATAATACTCATGTTCATCGAGTTCCTCTAAAAATTGCTCAGACACATACAAGAGCTCTCCTTTAAAACGTTCAACTAAATTAATATTCGGAAATCCTTCAAACGTTAATAAGTCAAAGTTTTTATGCTTACGATGACTCGCTACCTTTACGATCACTTTTTCCTTCGTTTGTGCATCCTGAACCATTAATTCTTGACCAATGGCAAAACGTTCTTCCGCAAAATCGGTCGAAGCGATCACACGCACCTCGCCTTTGACTCCATGTGTATTGACGACTTTTCCAACTTTAAACCACTCACTCATCCTCGTTCCTACTTTCTCTAAATTCGACTATTTTTCCATCTTTAATAATCACTTCAAGTGCGGATTCATCTTCAGACCACTTGTCACCAATCTCATATTCAATGAGCGTATCAACCGTACCTGCCCGTATTTCTGAACCGATCTCTAATTTATGAAGCTGTTGTTCTTTAAAGTTCAGAGCATAAAGACGCTCTTTTCGTTTATCCATTTCTTTTTTATATCTTTTCCGAATCGAAGTTTGGTCATGCTTATTTCCGGAATCCTTTAATGATTTATGTAGCCGAAACTCAAGTTGCTCCAATTCCCTTTGACAACCGACTAGCTCTTCTTTTAATTCCTGTAAAAGCTCCCCTTTTTTTCGTTCCGTTAACATGTGCTTCACCGTTGCTTTTCGAATAAATTGAATCGGTTCCACCCCCTACTTTCAAACTGGCTCGCATGTTTATTTTACCGTAAACGATTCAGAACTTCTATCATTGCGGTAAACGGTTTGTTTTCGAGTCACAAGCCTAATCCGAAACAGTCTCAAAAAAGTGAGCTAAAATACGAAAAAGGCAAGGGTTTCCCCTTACCTTTTATCCGCGTTGCTAATCGACGATATCTACTCGTACACGTTTTTGCTCTCTCATTGCTGCTGCATAAACGACTGAACGAATTGCCTTTGCTGTACGACCGCCTTTGCCGATTACTTTGCCGATATCACTTTCATGAACACGAACCTCGACTAGAATCTGTTCTCCATCAATTTGTTCCTTGATTTGAACATCTTCCGGTCGTTCAACAAGAGCCTTGACCATCTTTTCAACTAACGCTTTCATCGCATTCTCCTTTTTGAAGAATTACTTTTGGTTTTTTGCGTTGTGTAGCTTTTCCATTAAACCAACGTTTGAGAAAAGATTACGCACTGTGTCAGAAGGTTTTGCACCTTTTAACATCCAATCAAGTGCTTTCTCCTCTTTTACATCAAACTTAGCTGGTTGAGTTAAAGGATTATATGTTCCAATCTCCTCGATGAAACGACCATCACGTGGCGCACGAGAATCTGCAACAACTACACGATAAAATGGGGCCTTTTTAGAACCCATACGTTTTAAACGGATTTTAACTGCCATTTAAAAAACACCTCCGAAAAATATTCACACAATAATTTATAATATCATCAATTTCGCTAGAGTCAAGAGAAAATCCTTAACAGATAATTATTTCTAAAAAATACCTCTTAAAGTTCTCTTGGAAAGACTAACAAAAACGATTTTTCATTAAAATGGAAGCTTTAAACCTCCAAAGCCCTTACCCTTTTTCTTGCCTTTACCTGAAGTCATGTTCGACATTTGCTTCATCATCTTTTTCATTTCATCAAATTGTTTTAATAAGCGGTTGACCTCTTGAATCGAAGTTCCACTACCTTTTGCAATTCGACGCTTCCTACTTGCATTCATAATACTTGGATCTTGTTTTTCCATCGGCGTCATTGAACGAACAATCGCTTCAACATGACCAATTTGTTTGTCATCCACTTTTAAATCCTTCATACCTTTCATTTTGTTCATACCAGGCATCATATTTAAAAGCTCATCTAACGGACCCATATTACGAACTTGGTCTAGCTGATCAAGAAAATCATCAAATGTAATATCCATGTTCTTCATTTTCTTTTCGAGCTCACGAGCTTTCTCTTCATCGACATTCATTTGGGCTTTCTCAATAAGAGTTAACACATCACCCATGCCTAGAATTCGAGAAGCCATACGCTCTGGATGGAACGGCTCAAGTTGGTCAATTTTTTCACCCATACCGGCAAATTTAATTGGCGTATTCGTAACTGCTTTGACTGAGATCGCCGCACCACCACGAGTATCACCATCAAGTTTTGTTAAAACAACTCCGGTGACATCCAATTGCTCATTAAAGCTTTCGGCAACATTAACCGCATCTTGTCCTGTCATCGCATCAACGACGAGTAAAATCTCGTCAGGTTTAGCGATTTCTTTCACTTGCTGCAATTCATCCATCAACTTTTCGTCAATATGCAAACGACCAGCTGTATCGATTAACACATAATCATGATGCTCTTCTTTTGCTTTTGCAATCGCTTGTTTCGCAATTTCTACTGGGCTTACTTGATCCCCTAGTGAGAAAACGGGCATACTCAATTGCTTCCCTAACGTCTCAAGCTGTTTAATCGCAGCTGGACGATAAATATCAGCTGCTACAAGCATCGGATTTCGATTATGTTTTTTGCGCAAGTGATTGGCAAGTTTTGCTGTTGTTGTCGTTTTACCGGCCCCTTGCAAACCGACCATCATCACAACGGTTGGTGGTTTATTATTGACCGCAATTTTACTTTGCTCGCCACCCATTAAAGCTGTTAATTCTTCATTTACCACTTTAATGACTTGTTGTCCAGGTGTTAAACTTTTCATCACTTCTTGTCCAAGTGCTTTTTCTTTGACGCTCGCGATAAATTGCTTAACAACTTTAAAGTTAACATCCGCTTCAAGTAAAGCTAGACGAACTTCACGCATCATTTCTTTGATGTCTTGTTCGCTTACTTTTCCTTTTCCGCGAATTTTTGTTAATGTACCTTGTAGCCTTTCAGCTAAACCTTCAAATGCCATTTTGTCGCCTCCTAATCTAATTTTTCAAGAGAATTGATTAGTTCAATCGTCTCTTCAGGAGTCGCGTTGCTCGTCACTGCCGTTTTCAGATCAGTCATCAGTTTAGAACGCTCTTCAAATTTACTTAATAAGAGGAGCTTATGTTCATATTCTTCAAGCATCGCTTCTGTACGTTTAATATTATCATAAACGGCTTGGCGACTAACTTCAAATTCTTCGGCAATTTCACCTAAAGAAAAATCATCAAGATAATAAAGCGACATATATTTTCGCTGCTTAGGTGTTAGTAAAGCTTGATAAAAATCGAACAAATAATTCATTCGTAGTGTCTTATCTAGCACACCGTCATCCCCTTGTTAAGTGATTTCCCTTTACAAGAATTTATGATACAAAATTTTATCGATAGTGTCAAGTTTTTTTCTTAACATATGAATAGATGCTGCTTGGGCTTTCGTTTTTTCGTACCGTAATTGTGGGAATTCTTGAGTTTCATTGCTTATTCACCATTTTTCGCACCGTAATTACTGGAACCCTTGAGTTTCATTACTTATTCCTGGCTTTTCGCACCGTAATTACTGGAACCCTTGAGTTTCATTACCTATCCCCACTTTTTCGCAACTTAATTGCAAGAGCTCTTCACTCTCATTACCAATTCTCAGTTTTTCCGACCCCCTCACTCATTTGAGATATACATAAATAAAATGCCTCTAGGATTTAATTCCCAAAAGGCACTTTATCATAGTTTGAATCATCCACTCACTAATAGTCTTTCATTTTCAACTAAGCTTTTTCTTCCTCTTCTGGTGCTTCAATTAATTCTTTGAAGAGACCATAAACAAATTGATCGGCATCAAATGGTTGAAGGTCATCCACTTGTTCGCCTAAGCCAACAAACTTAACAGGAATATCCAATTCATGGCGAATGGCGAGGACAATTCCACCTTTTGCTGTGCCATCTAATTTTGTTAAGACAATTCCAGATACATCTGTTGATTTACCAAATGTTTTGGCTTGCGACAATGCATTTTGTCCAGTTGTGGCATCTAGGACTAATAATACTTCATGTGGAGCACCAGGAACCTCGCGTTCGATGACACGCTTTACTTTTTCTAATTCATTCATTAAGTTGACTTTATTTTGCAGACGACCAGCCGTATCACAAATTAAAACATCCACTTCTCTCGACTTGGCTGCTTGAAGAGCATCATAAACAACAGCGGCTGGGTCTGAACCTTCCTGCTGCTTGATCACATCCACACCGACCCGTTGGCCCCAAACTTCTAGTTGGTCAATTGCTCCTGCTCGGAATGTATCACCTGCCGCCAAAAGAACCGATTTGCCTTCCTTTTTTAAATGGTTCGAAAGCTTCCCGATCGTCGTCGTTTTCCCAACACCGTTCACTCCAACGACTAAGATAACACTTAAACCATCTTTGGCAAGAGTTAAAGCAGCATCTTCACTATCTTTTTCTAATAACTCAGCTAGCTTTTCAGAAATGACCGGCTGAATGTCTTTTGTATCTTTAATGTTACGATGGCGAACTTCATCCTTTAATTCATCAATTAATTCCATTACCGTTGTGACACCGACATCGGCACTAATTAAGATCTCCTCAAGTTCTTCAAAAAAATCTTCATCTACTTTACGATAACGATAAACGAGATCATTCATTCTACCAACGACAGAATTTCTTGTTTTTTCAAGACCAGATTTAAATTTATCTGTCACCTCTGTCGTTTGGTTCGTAATTTTTTCTTTTAATTTTTTAAAGAAACTCATCTTTTTTCCTCCTAACTTCCTACTAATTGTTTTGTTTCTTCTAGTTTCACTGAGACAAGACGGGACACACCTGATTCTTGCATCGTTACTCCGTATAACACATCCGCTTCTTCCATTGTGCCTTTCCGGTGAGTGATAACAATAAATTGAGTTTGCCGACTAAAATCTTTTAAGAAATGAGCAAACCGACTTACATTTGCTTCATCTAAAGCCGCTTCGACTTCATCTAATACACAAAATGGAACGGGCCTTACTTTTAAAATCGCAAAAAGCAGGGCTATCGCTGTTAAGGCACGCTCTCCACCTGATAGTAAAGCAAGGTTTTGACGTTTTTTACCTGGTGGCCTGACAACCATTTCAACACCAGTATTCAATAGGTCCTCTGGTGTCGTTAAGACTAAGTCAGCATCTCCTCCACCAAATAATTGGCTAAATACGACACGGAAATGGGCTTTAATTTGGACAAAAGTTTCTTGGAACCGCTTTGTCATTTCTTCATCCATTTCACTAATAACTGAATGCAGAGTCGCCTTCGCTTCTAATAAATCCTCTTGCTGAACCTTTAAGAAATCATACCGTTCCTTGACACGTTCATATTCTTCTATCGCCCCAATATTGACAGTGCCAAGCTCTTCAATCGCAAGCTTAATTAACTTAACCTTCGTTTTCGCTTCTTCCACTTCATGCGTAAGCTGATAATTGGCTTTAGCCGCTTCATAAGTTAAGCTATATTCTTCCCGTAAAACGGATAAACAATTATCAAGTTCCACATCATAACGGTTGACACTGACTTCAATCGTTCGAACTTGATCAATAATATAAGCAAATTTGGCTTGCTCTTCTTTTAATTGCTTTTCAAGCTTGTCATACGCTTCGTCCAACTGTTTTCTATCTTCACGGATTTGTACAAGCTTTTCACTTAGCTGCTCTTTATCTTCACGACTGTCACTAATTTGTTTCTCTAAAGGACCTTCACCCGTTGTGCGGTGACTCACTTCTTCTTGTAAAAATGTCGCTTGCTCCTGTAATTCAGCAAGTTCCTCTTTTAAATAGTCTTTTTCTTGTTCCAAGCGTTTCGAATCAGTCAAGATATTCGTGTAGCGTTCTTTAACGGTAGCTTGTTCAATTTTTTCAAGCGTCAGCTGCTCCTGTAATTCTTCCTTAGAGCTCTGTTGATTTTTCAGTTTTTCTTCTAAGCGATACACATGTTTTTCTAATTCACTTCGCTCGGCTTCAACCTTTTGTTCTTTTTCAGTTAATTGGTTAAGCCTTTCTTTAATCCGTTCTTCCTCTTGGCTGTAACTTTCTTGCTCTTTGTCAAAACGTTTAAAGCGCTCTTCAATCGTTGTTCCTTGGAGCTCGATTTCACGCTTCTCCGCTTTTTTATCTTGATAATCGGCTCGAGCTTGTTCACCATCACTTTGTAGCTTGCTTAACTCATTCTCAAGGTCAGCTTGTTCTAATTTTAAGGCTTTTACTTGCTCTTCCAACATGAGTGTCGACTTTTTCATTGCCTCGAACTTTTCCGTTAGCTCTTCCACTTCCCGCTTTCGCCCAAGTAAAGGGGTTTGCTTTTGTTTTAAGCTTCCTCCTGTCATCGAACCTCCAGCATTAACGACGTCACCTTCTAATGTAACAACACGGTAGCGATAACCGAGCTTTGCGGCAAGTTTATTTGCAGCTTCTAAGTTTTCTGCGATCACGACATGTCCAAGTAAATTCCAAATCACATCGTAATAACTTTTTTCAAACTGAATTAAATCAGCTGCCACTCCAACAAAACCAGGCTCATTTTGTAAGGATTGTAATTGGAATTCATTAATTTGACGCGGCTTCAAAACAGAAAGAGGTAAAAATGTCGCTCTTCCGAACCGGTTTTGTTTTAAAAATTGAATCGATTTTCTTGCATCTGCTTCTGTTTGAACGACGACATGTTGCATCGCTGAACCTAAAGCGATTTCTAATGCGGCTTCGTATTGCTTTGGTACGTGGACAAGCTCAGCAACAGCGCCAACCACACCAGTCAAATGTGTATCGCGCTTTTTTAAAATTTCCTTAACGCCTTGGAAAAAACCTGAAAAGTCAGCTTCCATTTCCTCTAACACTTCTTTACGAGATTCAAGCTTTTGTAACCATTGATACGCCTCATAAAGTTTAGATTCTTTTTGATGGTATTGATTTTTCTTTTGCTCTTCTACCCGTTTCGTTTCACGGTAAGCATTCGTCACTTGCTCTAAATGAAGCTCGGCTTTTGAAAGTTCTTCGTCTGCTCGTTTCAGACCAGCCTGAATCGTTTCACGTTCGGTAATCAACTCTTCATTTTCAGATGTTAAACGGTTGTTTTTTTGCTGTTGCTGTCGCAGTTGCTCATCTAAATAGCGAGTTTCATTTCGAATAGAAGCTTGCTCATTAAGAAGTTCAATATAATCGCCCTTCGCTTGATCTAAGACACGGGCAAGGTCCTCTTCACTTTCTTTTAACAACGTTTCTTTTTCATCAACTTTTTTATTTAGATCTTTTAGGAGCTCTTTTTCCTGTTGTAGCCGTAATAACACTTCATTATATTTGGCCTCTACTTGCCCCAGCGCCTGCATTTTGTCTTCTAAAGACTTTGCAATTGTTTCTTTATTTTCACTTGCATGTTTCAGTTGCTCTTTATAAAGACGTTTTTTCCCTTCTGCTTTTTCGAGCGTTTCACTCGCATAAAGCAAATCTTCTTGGGTTTGGTTCAAAACTTCTTGTAGTTGTTGAGATTGGACCCTTAATGATTCAAGTTGGTCTTCCATCTCTTTTACTTGCTTAGAGCGAATTTGATGTTGTTCTTTTAATTGCCCAAGCTTTTCTTTTTCACTCGTCCATTTTTGGTGCAGATCGGTAATTTGATACACGAGCAAGGCAATCTCAATTTCTTTTAATTGCTCTTTTTTCTCAAGAAAATCCTTAGCAATCGAAGATTGGATATGTAGTGGTTCTACTTGTCCTTCTAATTCATACAAAATATCTTCCACTCGATTTAAATTATCCTGTGTTTCAGTTAAACGCTTCTCCGCTTTCACTTTCCTCGTTTTATATTTAAGAACTCCAGCTGCCTCTTCAAATATGACACGACGGTCCTCTGATTTACTACTTAAAATCTCTTCTACTTTCCCTTGGCCAATAATTGAATATGCTTCTCGCCCTAATCCTGAATCCAAAAATAAATCAACAATGTCTTTTAAGCGACATGTTTGTTTGTTAATCAAATACTCGCTCTCACCTGAGCGGTACACCCTTCTTGTTACGCTTACCTCTGTGTAATCAACCGCTAGATGACCATCCGCATTATCAAGCACCAAGGTTACTTCGGCGTAATTTAAAGGTTTTCTTGAATCACTTCCAGCAAAAATTATATCTTCCATTTTTGAACCGCGAAGGGATTTGGCTGACTGCTCCCCGAGCACCCACCTAATTGAATCTGATATATTACTTTTTCCACTTCCGTTTGGACCGACAACCGCGGTCACTCCGGGGACAAAATCGACACCGATTTGCTCAGCAAATGATTTAAATCCAACGACCTCCAGCCGTTTGAGGAACATAGGCCTTCCCTCCACTTCTAATATACAACCATATTATTTTATCATAATCTTTCTCGTTATGACTATCTAACGGCTAATCTTAAAAAAATTTCAATAAATCAACAAGACTCTAATTTATTTGCAGAACATAAACCAAATAAGTAGAATTAATGGTAAACTAAATAAAATCACATTAAACGTTAGTGATGATGTAAGTCTGTTAGAAGCTCGAGAAAAATCGCCCATCTGAGTGTAGACAAAAAGCGTCTTCATCAGCTGTTCTTGCCCACAGGACGTGGGTACAAGGCGTTGCGGCAGGATGGCGCGAACTTAGCGTTGTTCCTTAATATTCTCGCTTCTGACCAAACAGGCTTCGCTTTTTATCAATCTAGCTACGCCTGTTAGAAGCTCGAGAAAAAATCGCCCA
>NZ_ALPT02000078.1 GCF_000292245.2 Alkalihalobacillus alcalophilus ATCC 27647 = CGMCC 1.3604
CCAGGTTCCCGCAGGACGCGGAGTATGGTTTTGGTAGCGACGGCCGAAGTGCTTCATTTTAGTGAACAGATTCCATCAACAGCCTACGAAAGATGTGTTCAGACTGTCAACGATTGAACCGTTCATGTAAAGTCAATTGGAGTATTACATCGCCCAAAAATCAACCTCTATCAACGGTTAAGAGTCAATCATACTCTGCGAACGTTGAATACATAACATATAACAAAGGATGACCTTACCGCTCATTAAACTATTAATTGTTTTACTAATATAAGCAAAACGACTCCTGGAACACCTAAAATTCCAGAAACAGCGGTCGTAATTCCATTTATCGGAATATGAAAATTAAATGAAGCTCCTACGACATTGATAAAGAATAACAATAACGCACCAATAATAAACCTCACCGACAACTGTCCAATAAATCTTAGTGGCTTTAAAGGAGCACCTATTAACAACAATAACAATACAATCCCTAAGAGAATACCCACAACCCAACCAGGACCCATCATATCACCTCACAAGAGCTCGTCTTATTCATATATATATGAAATAAAAGAAAAAAAAGAACAAGCCTAGAGCTTGTTCTTTCTAACTTGACGAATTCTTGCTTCTCGGATGAGAAATGAATAAAGTGATTCTACTAACTTCATTTGTTTAATCGAATCATCAGATGGATCAAAGCTATGATCCAAATAATGACGATGATTATCGTACTTCATTTTCATTCGATCGATAGCTTGAAGTAGACGTTCATCCTCTTCCTGACGAAGCTTCCCTCTTTTTCGGAAAAACACGGCTAATCGACCACCTTATAATTCTCTTCTACCTTCCATCGCTTTAGAAAGAGTGACTTCATCTGCATATTCTAAATCTCCCCCAACCGGGAGTCCATGAGCAATTCTCGTTACTTTAATTCCAGTCGGTTTAACTAACCTAGAAATGTACATAGCGGTTGCTTCCCCTTCAATCGTTGGGTTTGTTGCAATAATAATTTCTTGAACTTCATCACTTTGAAGCCTTTTCAGCAATTCAGGTACCTTAATGTCTTCCGGACCAATCCCATCCATCGGTGAAATCGCTCCGTGAAGTACATGATAAAGTCCATGATATTCCTTCATCTTTTCCATCGCGATAACGTCCTTCGATTCTTGAAGTACACAAATAATCGAACGATCACGCGCCTTATCTTCACATATACGACAAGGGTCAATGTCGGTAATATGATGACATTCGCTACAATACGTTAAATTTCTTTTCGCATTTACTAACGATTTAGCAAAATCAAGAACATCATCTTCCTTCATATCTAATACAAAAAAAGCTAAACGACTAGCTGTTTTTGGTCCGATACCCGGCAATTTCATAAAACCCTCTATTAGTTTAGCTATCGGTTCAGGATATTGCAAAGCCTAACCTCCTAGAACATTCCTGGAATATTCATCCCTTTTGTGAATTTACCCATATCTTGTTCTACTAGCTCATCAACTTGCTTTAACGCTTCATTTGTAGCCGCCAAAATCAAGTCTTGTAACATTTCAACATCGTCTGGGTCCACTACATCTTCAGCAATTTTCACATCAACGATTCTTTTGTCTCCACTTGCAATAACCGTTACCATTCCACCGCCAGCTGTAGCTTCAACCGTCTTTTCCTTTAATTCTTCTTGAGCTTTTAACATTTGCTTCTGCATTTTTTGCATTTGTTTCATCATATTTCCCATGTTCTTCATCGTATCCATCTCCTTAAATATTCATTAATCAACCACTTCGACAATTTCATCGCCAAACATTTTGATCGCTTCATCAATAAGTGGGTCTGCTTGTGGTTGTTCACTTGAAGTTGCTTGGCCTTTTACAAAATCTTGTTTCACTTTTTCCCAATGACTATTTAACAGTGTCACATAACCAAAAGGCTTTCCTAGTTGCTCACTTAATACCGCCTCTAGGAATTCACGAAACTTTGTATCCATCATATCACGGTGCATTTCATTTTGGAATGACAAGAGCACCATTGAGTCCGATGCAGCAACCGGTTGGCCGTCACTTAACCAAGCACTAGCAGGGATATTTTGAGCTTTGACACGCTCCATAATATTCCCCCAACTACTTGTCACTTCTTGTAACTTCACCTTATTCGCCGTCTTTAGCATTTCCGTTGCCTTCGATAATGAAACTCTAGCTTGTGGGGCCTGTTTCCTAACCCTTTTTTGTCTACCTTCTGACTTCTCTTGTTGGGATGGTGTTCCCCCTCCTCCATTTTGCATTTTTCTTAATGCATTTTCAAGTTGGGTTATTTTTTCTTCTACTTGAGGAGAAACTGGTTGGTTTACCTCATTTTCCACCCGCTGTTTTGTTTGTTGATTCATCAATTTAACAAGAGCCATCTCAAGAAAGATTTTGGGATGAATTGACCACTTCATTTCCTGTTGACTCGTATTTAACAATTCAATCGCTTCATATAACCAAGTGAGCTGAAATTGCCCACTCAAAGCTCGTAGCCTATCATCTACTTTTGCACGCTCTAATAAATGTTCTGCATTTGGTGCTGTTTTAAAGAGAAGAATATCACGAAAATAATAAACTAAATCCTCTAAGAGACGGTGTGGATCCTTTCCGTCTTGAATAAGTCGATCAAGTAACTCTAGTGCTTTTGCTGTTTCTTTTTCTTGAATCGTCACCACTAAACTTGAAAGCGTTTGTTCTGAAACCGCCCCTGTTATTGTAAGGACATCGGATAAAACTAACTTTTCTTCCGCAAAAGAGATCGCTTGATCGAGCAAACTAAGGGCATCTCTCATTCCACCCTCTGCAGCTCTAGATATCATTATAAGTGCTTCTTCTTCAGCCTCGATTTGGTCATGCGACAAAATTTCATTCATCCGACCGACCATCGCTTCATTTGAAATTCGTTTGAAGTCAAATCGCTGACAACGAGATATAATCGTCAAAGGAATTTTATGTGGTTCTGTCGTCGCTAAAATAAAGATAACATGCGCAGGTGGTTCTTCTAATGTTTTTAACAAAGCATTAAAAGCCCCAGTGGAAAGCATATGTACCTCATCAATAATATAAACCTTGTAACGTACCTCGTTTGGAGCAAATTTAACTTTATCTCGTATATCTCTAATTTCATCAACACCATTGTTGGATGCTGCATCAATCTCAATAACATCAACAATTGCCCCACTTGTTATCCCTTTACAAGCCTTACACTCATTACAAGGCTCTGCCACTGGTGCTTGTTCACAATTGATCGCTTTTGCAATAATCTTAGCCGCACTTGTTTTCCCCGTCCCGCGTGGACCTGAAAATAAGTATGCGTGTGAAAACTTATTTTGTACGAGAGCATTTTGTAGTGTTTTCGTAATATGCTGTTGACCGACCACGTCTTTAAGAAGCTGCGGACGCCACACACGATATAAAGCCTGATAACTCACCTAACACCCTCCTTCCACACATGAATCTTCTCTATTAATATTATATCCTCCCCACAACCACAATTCAAAAAGAAAAGCGGAAGTTGGCGGTTAGGAATGAGGAAAAATCTAGAACGGCTGCAGAAGTCGCTCTTTGACTTCTAAAGACGGGCGAATTTTTCCCGAGTTCCTGCCAACTGCAGCTGGATCATGAAAAGCGGAGACCGTTTGTTCACAAGTGAGGAAAAATACAGGCACGGCTATAAAAGTCGCTTTTTGACTTTAATAGACGGGCCGATTTTTCCCGAGCTTGTAACGGTCGTAGCTGGATCATGAAAAGCGGAAGTTGGCGGTTAGGAACGACGAAAAATCTAGAACGACTGCAGAAGTCGCTTTTTGACTTCTAAAGGCGGGCGGATTTTATCCGAGTTCCTGCCAACTGCAGCTGGATCACGAAAAGCGGAGACCGTTTGCTCACAACCACGAAAGAGAAATATCGTTCCTTACTAAAACTATGATGCCCCCAACACCGACACTCACTTCTTATCAATAAGAAAAAGAACACAGCATAAAACTGTGTTCTTTTTCTTTATATAAAATTTGATACCGTGCACCTTTCCTCGATAATATCATCCTAAGCGTTACCTAAGCAGTTAGCTCAGCCCAGGCGACTCTGCGGCACACGGAAGGGTCCACTTACTGCTGCTTCCTTCCGGACCTGACAGGGTTCATGGGTTTCCGTTGCGCAGAACCCAAGCGTCAACACCACTTACTTAGGTCAGACCAAACGATGATAAAACCTCAAAAAGGGATTCAACCTCGCTATAGCGGATTGCGAGTTCAGGGCACCGCTACCTCCCCGCCTAGCACGGCAAATTGAATAACAATAGTTATCGCGTCAATCCGACGCATAATTAAGTATAGATGGTTTGTCCCAAAAATGCAAGGGGCATCATAAATCATCCATTAACAAGCAAAATGATCACTTTTGTTTTAAACCCTTTTTCTTTTGCCTTAACGCTCTAAAAAAAGTGGATAACTTCCCCCCACACTCATCTGCTAAACATCCGCAGTCAACTTCTGTTTGATGGTTAAATCGCTCGTCTTGTAATAAGTTCATTAACGAGCCTGCACATCCTGCTTTCGGATCATAAGCACCAAAGACAACCCGATCAATCCTTGATTGAATAATGGCCCCCGCACACATTGGACAAGGCTCTAAAGTAACATATAATGTGCAACCAGAAAGCCTCCAAGCATCCAGATGCTGACATGCTTTTTGAATTGCAATCAATTCGGCATGAGCAGTCGCTTGCGCGTCAACTTCTCTACGATTATAAGCAGTCGCAATAATCTCTTCGCCTTTGACAATAACGGCCCCAATCGGAACTTCACCTATTTTTTCCGCTTTATCAGCTTCGTCTAAAGCAAGTTTCATCCATTTATTATCTTCGGAAGATAACATAACATTCTCCACCTTAATTATCCTTTAACTTCTATATATATACTCTATCAAACCTTTGTTATAAAGTGAATCTTCTATTAATAAGCAACAGAAAGATTATCTTATGCCACGCACTAATTCTAAATAAAACAAAAAAACACTCCCTATATGGCAGTGTTGTATCATTAAAATATGGCGGAGGAAGAGGGATTCGAACCCCCGCGCGGTTTAACCCGCCTGTCGGTTTTCAAGACCGATCCCTTCAGCCGGACTTGGGTATTCCTCCGTATCACTTACTGACAAGAAACATCTTAACATGTCCAAAATAAAATATCAAGTCATTTCAAGAAAATAATTAATAAAGAACGTTCAAATTAAAACCTGCGCTCCCATAAAAACTCTATTAATGTAGTAGTCTTTCCTAATTAATTTGCACCTTATTAAATTCAGTCCAAACAACAGCTCTCGCTATATAAAAAAACTTGCCGACTGTTTAACTTTGTCGACAAGTTTGATGTTCACAGATAAACCAAATTCTGTGAGCTTTATTTCCTACTACTGAATCGTTACTTCATTTAATTTCAGAATATCTGTTGGTGTTTGAACAAGACCTTGAACTTCACTTCTATACCCTAATAAGAATTCTTGGTGGTGGATATAAAGCATTGGTGCTTCTTCAATTAAGATTTCTTGAGCTTGCTCATATAAATCTAAACGCTCTTGTTCATCAGAACTACGACGTGCTTGATCCAATAAGTCATCTAATTCAGCATTATCAATAAATGTACGGTTACCTGGAGTACCGTGTTGAGAAGAATGGAATAACGCATACATACCGTAGTCTCCATCTCCTGTTACAGTCGACCAACCAAGGATAAACATATCATGCTCACCATTAGAAGTTTGTTCTAAGTACGCACCCCACTCAAGAACTTCAATATTAACTGTAATGCCAATCTCAGCTAACTGAGCTTGTACAGCAACTGCTGCGTTTGTACGCTCTGGGCTATCATTAGTCCAAAGTGTTGTTGTGAAACCATCTTCATAACCAGCTTCAGCTAATAATTCTTTTGCACGGTCTACATCGTAAGGAATTGGCTCTGCATTTTCACTATAACCAAATACAGCTGGAGCAAGAGGTCCAATTGCTGGAATACCAGCACCATCATACACACCATTAATAATATCGTCTTTATTAATCGCCATTGAAACCGCTTGACGTACTTTCACATCATTAAAAGGTTCTTTTTCTACATTAAAACCAAAATAAGATAATGAAACGGACGGTGTACGCGTAACTTCAAGATTATCAATTGCTTCTACTTGCCCAACATCAGATGGAATGATTGGGTGAGAGATATGGGCATCACCTGTTTGTAAGTTCGCAAGTCGTGTACCAGGCTCAGATACAACTCGGAATGTAACGCCATCTAACTTTGCATTTTCACCCCAATAATCTTCATTACGAGTTAAATTAATTTCTTGTCCTGGATTCCAGTTTTCAAATTTGAAATACCCTGTTCCAATCGGACCTTCATTAATTACCGCTCCTGGCTCTCTTCCTTCTTCCATTGCAGCATAATCTGCTTCAATTAATTCTTTTGAAATCATCCCACCACCATTATGAGCTAAGTTCGCAGCTAATGGAGCATATGGGTATTCTGTAATAAACTCAACTGTATAATCATCAATCACATTAATTTCCACAATCATGTCATATAAGAATGAACGCGGAGAGGCAACATCTTCATCTAAAATACGATCAATGTTCGCTTTGACAACTTCAGCATTAAAATCGGAACCATCGTGAAATGTAACTCCTTCACGAAGTTGAAACTCCCAACGAGTTGGATCTTCTTCATCTTGAGTCCACTCTGTAGCTAATCCAGGTAATAAGTTTAATTCTTGATCTTGCACAACTAAAGCTTCATAAATATTATAGGCAACATTGCTTGATGGCGTATCGTTAGAACCATGAGGATCTAATGATACTGCATCTGAACTTTGATTAATAATTAAAGTTCCACCTGCAGTTCCTTCTTCTCCTGCTGTAGAATCTTCTGACTCATTTGTATCGTTTCCTGCTCCACACGCTACTAAAACAATGCTCAAAAACATTACTAATAGCGTCAAGAAAAATGAATTTTTTGACACTTTCATTTCTGTATTCCTCCTACAATTGTTAGATTTTTTGCTAAATTACAATTTCAATATAACTTATTGATTCCCAAAACACAAGCAATTAACAAAAAAAAATCAGACAGCCCCTCACATAACAAATCAGAAAATTATTTATTTTTACTTATTAAACAAAGAAAAACCAAATAGATAAACAACTTTTAATAATTTCATTTATTAAAATATTTATTATATTCTAAAAATTTTTTATTTTTTTAATATTATTTATCGTGATATAATCGTCCGGTATCTATTTTCACAGATTATTGTTGAAAAATTATAATTTTTTATTAGAAAGGATGAACAATTCTATGAGTCAAGAAGTGAATACACCTTCTACTTCTAGCCCACCTCCTGTTAATCCGAGATTAGAGAGCTGGAAAACCTTCTTTAAGAAGTTACGTAAAAATAAAGCCGCGATGTTTGGTGGTATTTTGATTCTATTCTTCATAATTGTCGCAATCATCGGACCATATATCACTCCCTATTCACCAAACCAAGTGAATTATTCGATGAAACTAGCTCCACCATCAGCCGATCATTGGTTTGGTACGGACCATCATGGACGAGATATTTTTAGCCGTATTATTCACGGTATGAAAATTACTTTATCGATTGGCTTTGTATCCGTCTTTGCAAGTGCAATTATCGGGACAATTATTGGGATTATTTCTGGTTATTATGGCAAAAGAACCGATGCAATTATTATGCGTATCATGGACGTATTACTTGCGTTTCCAGGTATTCTATTAGCTTTAGCGATTGTTTCTGTACTAGGACCAAGCATTGAAAATGTCATTATTGCCGTAGCTATTTTCTCTATTCCAGTATTTGCCCGGATTGTTCGAGGTTCCACACTTTCAGTAAGAAAACTGGAATATATCGATGCTGTTAAAGCATTAGGAGCAAGTGATTTCAGAATTATCTTTAAACATATTTTACCAAATGTTACATCACCTTTAATCGTACAAACCACGTTAAGTATTGCGACTGCTATTTTAACGGCAAGTGGTCTATCTTTTATCGGCTTAGGTGCACAACCACCTTCTCCTGAATGGGGAGCGATGTTAAGTGATGGAAGAAGTTATTTATATCAAGCAGGTCATGTTGCACTTTTCCCAGGTATGATGATTGTTATTGTCGTTCTTGCCTTTAATATCTTCGGTGATGGATTAAGGGATGCACTTGATCCAAAAATGAAAGCATAGAAAGGAGGAGCTATTTTGATTAAATTTATCATACGTCGACTCATTCAAACGATCCCAGTCCTCATTGGGGTATCTATTGTAGTTTTTGGTTTAATGTTCCTTATTCCAGGTGACCCAGCCCAAATTATTGCTGGTGAAAGTGCTTCACAACAACAAATTGAACAAATGCGTGAGCGCTTAGGGTTAAATGATCCTATTCCTGTTCAATATTGGAATTTCATTAGCAACGCGGTTCAAGGAGATTTAGGAAGCTCTATTCGAAGTGGTCGTGATGTTACGAGTGAAATTATGCTACGCTTTTGGACCACAGTAGAGCTAGCGTTATATAGTACGATTTTAAGTGTATTTTTAGGATTAATTGCTGGAGTTATTTCAGCTACTAGACATAATACGTATATCGATTCAGGGATTATGCTAGTTGCCCTTTTAGGATTATCGATGCCAAACTTCTGGCTCGGTCTCATGTTAATTAAATACTTTGCCGTAGACTTTGGGATGTTCTCAGCTTCTGGGTGGGGTGAGTTTAGACAAATGGTCTTACCTGTTATTACTCTCGGTACATCTGGTGCTGCGGTAATCGCAAGGATGACACGTTCAAGTATGTTAGAAGTAATTGGACAAGACTACATTCGAACAGCCCGTGCAAAAGGGGTAAAAGAACAAATTGTTATTTATCGACACGCTTTAAAGAACGCATTAATTCCAGTTGTAACCGTTGTTGGTTTATCATTTGGTTCCCTATTAGGTGGAACGGTTATTACGGAACAAGTTTTTGCCATCAATGGTATGGGACGCTTAATGATTGATGCCATCTTAGCTAGGGATTTCCCTATCGTTCAAGGAACCGTTCTTGTCGTTTCATTACTCTTTGTCCTTGTAAACTTACTTGTTGATATTGCCTATCGAATGCTAAATAAACGTATTGATTTAGATTGATTTCTTTGATGAAAGGGAGTGAATTCAATGAGCACAAACAGCGAGACAATTCTTGATGTCAGAAACCTACAAACATCTTTCTTTACAAGTGAATTAGAAGTAAAAGCAGTTGATGGTGTTTCTTTTAAAGTTCCAAAGGGAAAAACAATCGGAATCGTTGGTGAATCTGGTTCTGGAAAAAGTATTACATCATTATCGATTTTACGTTTAATTCAAAACCCAGGAAAAGTCGTTGGTGGAGAAGTTCTCTTTAATGGTGAAAATATCTTAGAAAAATCAGAAGCTCAAATGAGAAAAATTCGCGGAAATGATATCTCGATGATTTTCCAAGAACCAATGACATCGTTAAATCCAGTTTACACAGTTGGCCAACAAATTGGCGAAGCTTTTCAAATTCACGAAAAGCTCGGTAAAAAAGAAGCGATAAAAAAATCAATTGATATGTTGAAACTTGTCGGAATTCCTTCCCCAGAAAAACGTGTCCACCAATATCCATTTGAATTATCTGGTGGAATGCGTCAACGTGTCATGATTGCAATGGCCCTAGCCTGTAACCCGAAGCTGTTGATTGCAGATGAACCAACAACAGCTTTAGATGTAACGATTCAAGCTCAGATTCTTGAATTAATGAAAGATTTACAAGACCGTCTGGGAATGTCGATTATTATGATTACCCATGACCTAGGTGTTGTAGCCGAAACATGTGATTATGTAGCGGTTATGTATTGCGGAAAAGTCGTTGAATATGCTTCTGTAAAAGACTTATTTAACAACCCGAGACATCCTTATACAGTAGGGCTTCTTAATTCCTTACCACGACATGATGAAGATGTAGAAGGCGAGTTAGAAATCATTCCTGGTTCTGTACCAAGTCCCGCTGAAATGCCAACAGGTTGTCGTTTTGCTCCACGCTGTGCTTATGCAAGTGATATTTGTAAAGAGCTTCCGCAACTTGAAGAAGACGAAAATGGAAATCAAATTCGCTGTTGGATTTACTCAGAAGAGTGGGATGGCGACCCGGAGGTAAACGTCTATGAAAAAAGAACTACTTAAAGTCGAAAATTTAAAACAGTATTTCCCAATTAAAGGCGGCCTTCTTGGACGTACTGTTAATCATGTAAAAGCAGTTGATGATATTTCCTTTACCATTTATGAAGGCGAGACAGTATCGATCGTTGGAGAATCCGGTTGTGGTAAGTCAACAACTGGACGAGCTATCCTTCGTTTAGACGAACCTACTGCTGGAAAAGTGGAGTTTGATGGCGAAGATTTACTTTCATTAAATAAAAGTGAAATGCGTAAGAAAAGAAAAGACTTACAAATCATTTTCCAAGATCCTTACGCTTCCATTAACCCTCGTCAAACGGTTAGACAAGTGTTAGAAGAAGCCATGATTATTCAAAAAGTATTACCTAAAGATAAACGTGGTGACCGTATTCGTGAGTTAATGGCAACCGTTGGACTTGGTGCTCACCAAATCGACCGTTTCCCTCATGAATTTAGTGGCGGACAACGTCAACGTGTCGGAATTGCTCGTGCCTTGACAGTTGATCCAAAGCTAATCATTTGTGATGAAGCCGTCTCGGCTCTTGATGTTTCGATTCAAGCTCAAGTGATTAACTTATTAAAAAGATTACAACGTGAGTTCCAATTAACTTATTTGTTTATCTCACATGACCTTGGTGTCGTTCGTCATATTTCAGATCGAGTTATCGTTATGTATCTTGGTCGAATTGTTGAAATTGCGGACAAGAAGTCTTTATTTACAAACCCGCAGCATCCATATACAAAAGCTTTATTATCAGCAATTCCGTCAACAGACCCGGAAAAGAAAAAAGATCGAATTATTTTACAAGGTGATGTTCCTTCACCGATTAATCCACCTACAGGCTGTCGTTTTCATACTCGTTGTCCATTTGCAACTGAAAAATGTAAAACAGACACACCTGAGTTACGGACAACAGACTTCATGAAAGAAGGCCATCAATCTGCCTGTCACTATATGGAGGAAATCAAAGCTGGAACGAGAGAACCTAATTACGTATAACATTTCAAACTGTCTTATTAAGACCATTCTTAATAGGGCAGTTTTTATTTCCCAAAAAATAAGTCCCCTCTAAAACTAAAACGAGCAAGGTTCCCCTTACTCGTCTTTGGCCTAACACTTATTTTGTAATAACTTCTTTATATCCCATATACGGTCTTAATACTTCTGGAACAACAACAGAACCATCTTCCTGCTGATAATTCTCTAAAATAGCAGCAACTGTACGGCCAACGGCTAAACCTGAACCATTTAACGTATGAACAAACTCAGGCTTGCCTTTTGCTTCACGTCTAAATTTAATGTTTGCACGTCTTGCTTGGAAATCTTCAAAGTTACTGCAAGATGAAATTTCCTTATACTCCCCGTAGCTCGGTAACCATACTTCAATATCATATTTTTTAGCTGCCGTAAAACCTAAGTCAGCACTACACATGCTTAAAACACGATATGGTAAACCTAGTAACTGTAAAACCTTCTCAGCATGAGAGGTTAACAACTCTAATTGCTCATAAGATTCTTCAGGTTTAACAAAACGAACAAGCTCTACTTTGTTAAACTGGTGCTGTCGAATTAATCCACGTGTATCACGCCCAGCAGAGCCTGCTTCAGAACGGAAACAAGCACTGTAAGCTGTATATCCCATTGGTAACTGCTCCACATTTAAAATCTCATCACGGTGCATATTCGTTACAGGAACCTCTGCAGTTGGAATTAAGAAATAATCTTCTTCTCTAATTTTAAAAGCATCCTCTTCAAACTTTGGCAATTGGCCTGTTCCTGTCATACTTGTACGATTGACCAAATATGGTGGTAGCAACTCCTCATATCCATGCTCATCTTGATGTAAATCCATCATGAAGTTAATTAAAGCACGCTCTAGCCTTGCCCCGACTCCTTTATAAAAGGTAAAACGGCTTCCTGTTACTTTAGCGGCACGTTCAAAATCGGCTAACTTTAAATCAGTCGCAATATCCCAATGAGCTTTTGCTTCAAATGAAAATTGTGGAACATCCTTCCACTTCCGAATTTCAACATTATCATCTTCTGTTTCACCAATCGGAACACTATCATGTGGAGCATTCGGAATCGTTAATAATAAGTGCTCCAATTGTCCTTCAACTGCTCGTAATTCTTCATCTAATCCTTTTACTCGCTCAGATACTTCCCGCATTTCTTTTATTAAATGATCCGCGTCTTCTTTGGCACGCTTTAATTTTGCAACCTCTTCTGATACTTCATTACGACGGCTTTTTAACTGTTCAACTTCTACAATTAAAGCACGGCGCTTCTCATCTAATTCTTCAAATTGATCAAGTCCAGAAATATCTTCCCCTCTTGTTTGAAGCTTTTCTTTTATTCCAACAAAATCATTTCTCAATCTTTTAATATCTAACATCTCTTATATCCTCCTTTTAATTGATTTTTTATTTTGTGAAAGACACGATTTAAAAATAAAAAACGTTTCATGATAAACGAAAAAAACCTTCTTCTAATTAAAGAAGAAGGGACGAGCTTACACCCGCGTTGCCACCCAAATTGCATTCCAAATAAATTAAAATGCCAGCTTAAGTCTTGATAACGGATAAACCGAACTGGTTTTAGTTACATTCAACCTTCCACCAGCTTACTCCAGGATGGATTCCAAAGATTTTTTGATCGGTTCACAGCAACCACCGACTCTCTGAGCAAAACAATCTTTGTACTAATTCCTATCAACGTTTTTTCATATAAATGAAATCATTTTTTAAAACCTTATTAAGATAGTAATGCAGACTAGAACAAATGTCAATTCATGTTAATAACCAATTTTCCTCTTTAATAGGAACTAGTTTAACCAAAGGCCATCCATCTAATACTGCACAGCTCGCTTCAAATCATCTTAATAGGTTGCAGTATGTCACCTTAGCTTAACCAGCCTTGAACCATATCAACAGCTGAGTTCCAGATTCCTGAGAAAAATCCACCGATACTTCTCATCATCATTGAGAACCATCCTGCTTTTTCAACAGCTGCATCTGTTGTTACAGGAACAGAAACACTTTCATCCGCAAATAAATAGTCTTCCTCATTCTCACCCGCATAGCTCAGTGTTAACGCTCCTACTTTTTCTCCTGCTTCAAACGGAGCAACAAGGTTATTATTTTCATTTAAATATTCAGCGTTTAAGCTTAATACAGGCTCGTACAAATCTTCCTCACCATTACGAACGATTGTTTCCAATGGCTCAGTACTTGATACTTTAACTTCCTTCTCTTTTCCTGATACAACTGGTACTAACTCTTCACCTTCTGGAATATATCCTGCTGGTGCTATTTCTGTATAACTAAAATTATTAAAGCCATAATCTAATAATTTTGCCGTCTCATTAAAACGGTCATCACGAGTCTCTGTGCGCATAACAACAGAAATTAACCGCATGTCACCACGTTTAGCTGTTCCTGTAAAGGAATTCCCTGCAGCAGACGTAAAACCTGTCTTTAGGCCATCAATACCTTCATAATCGTGTTCCGGAACAATCGATGGTAACATCCAGTTCCAGTTTTGCATCATAATCGATTCATCTGGTCCTGCATCAAATTCTTTTTCAGGAATGCTTGCTGTATCCAATACTTCCGGATAATCACGAATTAGCGCATAAGCAAGCTGTGCAGTCGCACGTGCAGACATCATATTTTCCGCTTCTGCATCTGTTCCTTCTGGATGATTCCCTGCAAGATCTCGATTATTTAAACCTGATGAATTCACAAACTCGAAATCCTCTAAACCGAGCTCTTCCGCTTTATTATTCATCATCTGAACAAAAGCTGTTTCTGAGCCAGCAATTAATTCAGCTAAAGCAATCGTTGATGCATTCGCAGAATAAATAGCCACAGATTCATATAATTGTTCCACCGTATAATCGTAATCTTGACGTAATGGAACATTCGACAAACTCACTTGTAATGAAAGAGCACGAACATGATCCGAAATCGGTACATGTTGATCCTTTGTAATCGTCCCTTCAGCTAGTGCTTCTAAAATAAGATACTCACTCATCATTTTTGTCATACTAGCAATCGGTAAAACCTTATCTATATCTTTCTGGTATATAATTTTTCCAGATTTTGCATCGACTAAAATTGCAGTTTCAGCCTGTAAATCTAATGCAGCCTCCGCAGGTTTTGCTTGTCCAAACATCGTTACGACTAGGATTACAGCTATTAAGCCTGTAAACCAACTTCTTGTTGCCCTTTTGTTCACAACTACACCTCCACAAACGTTTCACATAGCTTTAATCTTACCATATCCATGCATAAAAAAATAGATAGAGATCACCCTATCTATTTTACAATTTATTAACTTTTCTATAGCTCATTTTTCCTTCTATAAAGAATAGTTAGGTGCTTCTTTTGTAATTTGAACATCATGTGGATGGCTTTCGCGTAAACCAGCCCCTGTAATTCGAATGAATTGACTATTCTCACGTAGTTCAGTTAATGTCGCAGTTCCACAATAACCCATCCCCGCTCTTAAACCACCAATTAATTGATGAATCGTATCACTTAATGGACCTTTATAAGGAATTCGTCCTTCTATCCCTTCTGGAACTAACTTTTGAGCATCTTCTTGGAAATAACGATCCTTACTTCCCTTTTCCATTGCTCCAAGAGAACCCATACCACGGTATACTTTAAATTGACGCCCTTGGTAGATTTCTCTTTCACCAGGACTTTCAGATACACCTGCTAAAAGACTTCCTAACATAACGGCATGTCCACCAGCCGCTAATGCTTTTGAAATATCTCCAGAGTATTTAATTCCACCATCAGCGATAATTGGAATCCCATGTTTTCGCGCTTCCGTTGCACATTCATATACTGCTGTTACTTGTGGAACTCCAATTCCAGCGACAATACGTGTCGTACAGATAGAACCAGGTCCAATCCCTACTTTCACTACGCTTGCCCCTGCTTCAATTAAATCCTTTGTCGCTTCCGCTGTGGCCACATTACCAGCGATAATCGTTAAATCAGGATACTGAGTACGTACAGCTCGTACTTTATCTAAAACCCCTTTAGAATGACCGTGAGCCGTATCGATAACAATTGCATCCACACCAGCCTCTACTAATGCCGCAATCCGTGTATCAGCATCTGCACTAACACCAATAGCTGCACCGACAACAAGTCGTCCTTGAGCATCCTTAGCCGAGTTAGGGAATTCGATAACTTTTTCAATGTCTTTAATCGTAATAAGTCCTTTTAAAATTCCATTATCATCAACTAGTGGAAGCTTTTCAATTTTGTACTGTTGTAGAATTTTTTCCGCTTCTTGAAGTGTCGTTCCTACAGAGGCAGTTACTAAATTTTCCTTTGTCATCACTTCATCAATTCGAATTGAATAATCTTCAATAAAACGTAAATCACGATTCGTCAAGATACCTACAAGCTTTTGAGTTTCATCTACAATAGGTACACCTGAAATGCGATATTTCCCCATTAAATGCTCTGCATCAAAAACTTGGCGATCTGGAGTCAGATAAAATGGATTTGTTATAACACCACTTTCTGAACGTTTTACACGATCAACATGCTCTGCTTGCTCTTCAATCGACATATTTTTGTGAATGATTCCAAGTCCACCTTCTCGCGCAATTGCAATCGCCATTTTTGCCTCTGTTACAGTATCCATTCCCGCGCTAATAATTGGAATATTTAATTGTAAATTATCTGATAGCTTTGTTTTAACAGAAACATCTCGAGGTAAAATTTCCGACTTCGCTGGTGTTAACAATACATCATCAAAAGTTAAACCTTCTTTTTCAAATTTAGTCTCCCACATGATTAAATTCCCCTTCCCATACAGGTTTTTGCGTAAAATATTATTAGTAGCTTAACAACTGGGTAAACTACTGTCAAGATTAGAAAATTAATATAACTTTTCTGAATTTACTAATAAATGAGGTTTTATTATGAATATGGAAGCTACTCATCCTTTTTTACCCTATCTCTCTACCGACTATTCACGTAAGATTTTAAGTGAACATTATCAAAAAGCTGGCATTGCTTATCCCGATACAAGAAGCTATGCTACTTGCTATTCCTTTATTTCGCATTTAAAACATGGTTGTTTATACTACGAACAAGCTCAAGTTGCACCTTTAGAAATAAAACCGCTTCTTTTATTTTACGGTTTTATTCAATTAATGAAAGCCATTATTTTAACAAAAGATGACCAATATCCCTCGAATAGTCAGGTATTAGCCCATGGAGTTACAACGCGAAAAAGAAAAAAACAACTTATCGCTTTTTAGATGATGAAGTCAAAATTCAACGAAATGGCTTATTTAGTCACTTTCTTTTCAAATTGTTTCACATGAAACATGTCGAAGGAGAGAAGCTTTTGATGAAAGATCTTTTAATACAAATAGCCGATCTTCATCCCCTCTTTGAAACACTTAACCAAAAAAAAGAAGCATTTTCTTTAAAAAAAGACAAAGCTCATATCTTAATTCCAATTGACATACTAGACTCCTACCATATGACAACTAATCGTTTTACTCAATTTCTTGAAAATAGTATTAAGGATTCATCTCAAAAGAGCCGGTACATAAATATAACAGAAACAAAGGACTTTTTAAAACTTCATTCTAATATTATCGGAAGGAAAAACCATTCACCATTTTTAAAAGACTTAAACAATAATTATTATCTTTTTACAGAAAGGGACAAATACCTTCCTTTCCCAGAAATCGCTTCTCATTATTTACTTCTTTATAATTTAAGTATGATCTGTCGATATGAGACAGAATGGTGGAGTGATTTACTTTCAACCTTTGACGGTAAAGACTTACCCTTTATTTTAGCTTTCCTTGATATCGTCCCCAAAAAATCACTACAGTTATTTCAAGAACTTTTATTACCTGCACCTTCTAATGATTAAAGGCGATGTCCGATAAAGTAAATGAAAAACCGGTAACATTTTAAACGAGAAAAATGTTACCGGCTTCCATTATATTTATTGGAATGGAAGTGGATGGCATACTTCTAACCGTTCCCGAAAATCATACTCCGCGTCCTAGGGAGTGGGGCAAAAAGAAGAACATGTCGATTTTTATGTTTATAAATTCATTTATTGAAGCCTTTCATGTGAAACAATTACTTAAAAGCTACTCATCCGTTTTAGAACGCTGATCTTTATTTCTTTTAACTCCTTTACTATTGTCACCACTAATAGGTGTTTGCCCATGTAATTGTGGAGCATTTTGATTACGGCTTCCTTTATTATATTTTTTTGTCATGTTAGTCATCTCCTTTCTTATTTCATATTTATTTTGTCCTGTTTTATCAATCTTATGTTTGTTCAAATATAGCTTTACCCTATCAAATCCATAAAACATTATATATTGCTTACCACCTTTTAAACGTCCCATTAAATATCTATTTCTATGAAACAAGACTAGACTATATCCTGTAACCACAACAGCTATCAATTTAGCCTTATATCCTCTTGGCATACTCCTTATACATACTAAAAAGCACACCCCTACTGGAATGTGTTTTATCTGCTTGGCAACGTCACGCCCGATCCCTAGTTGATTCATAAGGCTTTTTCAATGATGTCTCTCATGAGGTTCTTTTTTAGAAGCTGTTCCTTCGCAGCTGCTGCCCCTGACGGGCCAGAGCTCTCCAGCACCCGAGCGTTCTCTTTATGCATACTAAAAAGCACATTCCTACTGGAATGTGCTTTATCGCTTGGCAACGTCCTACTGGCTCTTCGGTTGTCTTCTTCAGGGAAGTGCGGCATGTCGCTTTTCCGCGAGGTTTCTCACGATGCTGCACGAAGACAACCGATTCGTCTTACGCCTGACTCCTAGTTGATTCATGAGGCTTTTTCAATGATGTCTCTCACGAGGTTCTTTTTTAGAAGCTGATCCTTCGCAGCTGCTGCCCCTATCGGGCCAGAGCTCTTCACCGCCTGAGCGTTCTC
>NZ_ALPT02000079.1 GCF_000292245.2 Alkalihalobacillus alcalophilus ATCC 27647 = CGMCC 1.3604
GATTTGTGGGGAACGAGCGATTTTATCTAATGTTTCGTTACAGAACAAGCAAAATTGTGTTTTAAACCTTGGCTCGGCCGCTTTTAAAAAGTTGATGTTCGCTCCGGCTGAGAAAAATTTCGGCATGTCACTCATTAAAACAGCTACTTTAATATCACTATCAAATCGAATGTCATCAATCACCGCATTTAATTCTTTATAATAGTCTAAATCATACGCATTCGTTTTGTTGACATGGATATGAACCTCAGCTACTCCGTTTTTCTTCACCAATGTAAGCGTTTTAGTTTCTGATAATGTTGTCGACATGAAAAGACCTCCTCAGGTTTCCTTTATGGTTTTTATTCTTCCGTAACTAATTCATAATATATATAATTTTCACTTAATTTTAAAATAGCAAAAATAAGCATTTATTCAATAGAACAGTAATATATCTTTAGTTTTCATACGATTACTCTTCAATTCGTAATTTTACAACGAACGTAAAAATAACATAATTACTTTTCAATAAGTGTACATAGTATATAAAATTAGACGTTTTTAAGAGTCGATAGGACATACCACAGACAGTGATATATGCCAAATAGTCCTTCACTAAACAACAAGTATTTTCATTGACTTCTAAATAAGAAGGGTAGGCCTACCGAAATAGCTGTTTTAAAATGAAATCTTTTTTATTTTCAGAAAATAACTTGACAGAACGGATAAGATCAAATACATTATCTATAATTAACGATAGTTTTTAAAACATAATAAAAAAATAACTTTAGGAGGTTATTTAATGGAGCATCAAATAGAAGACATCACGATCATCGGTGGCGGTCCTGCTGGGTTGTTTGCTGCCTTTTATGCCGGGATGCGAAATTCATCTGTTAAAATCATTGAAAGTTTGCCTCAGCTAGGAGGACAATTAGCAGCCCTTTATCCTGAGAAATTTATTTATGATATAGCAGGATTCCCTAAAGTTCGTGCGGGTGAACTAATTGAACGTTTAGAAAAGCAAGCCTTAACCTTCAATCCAACGATCTGTCTAAAAGAAATGGTCAACAATCTTGAAACACTTGAGGATGGGACGATCCAATTAACGACAAATAAAGGGATCCATTTAACAAAAACGGTCATTATTACAGCCGGAAATGGCGCTTTTAAACCGAGGAAATTGGAATTAAACCGTACCGAACAGTTCGAATCTTCTAATCTGCATTATTTTATTCAAGATTTAAATCATTTTAGAGGAAAAAATGTTTTATTATGTGGTGGCGGTGATTCGGCTGTTGATTGGGCTTTGATGTTAGAGCCTATTGCGAACCAAGTAACACTTGTCCACCGTCGTGATAAATTTAGAGCTCATGAATCAAGTGTGACACAGTTATTTAATAGCAGCGTAAACATAAAAACTCCTTTTGTTCCTGTTGAACTACATGACAATGGTGAACGCATTTTAGGTCTTACATTAGAGCATAACAAGGAAAAAACGCAAGAAACGATTGAGTTTGATGACTTAATTATTAACTACGGATTTATATCTTCACTAGGTCCAATGAAAGACTGGGGAATAACGATTGAGAAGAATTCCATTGTTGTTAATTCAAAAATGGAAACAAATATTCCAGGTGTATATGCCGCGGGTGACATCTGTACGTATGACGGAAAAGTAAAGCTCATTGCGACTGGTTTTGGCGAAGCCCCTACTGCGGTCAATCATGCAAAGGCTTTTATCGATCCAAAAGCAAAGGTACAACCGCTTCATAGTACGAGTGTCTTCGCTTAAAATTTCAGGAGAGGAGGATAAGAGAATGGCCAAATATGTAATCGTTGATAAAGAAACGTGTATCGCATGTGGAGCATGTGCCTCTACTGCTCCAGATATCTTTGATTATGATGAAGAAGGTCTTTCGGAATCGATATTAGATAATAATCAAGGAATTACTCCTGTTCCAGAAGATTTTGAGGACGATTTAGAAGATGCCGAGGAAGGATGCCCAACAGAATCGATCATTGTCGCCTTAGACGCTTTTCAAAAGGCACTAAAAAGTTCATAATACCAAAGCTGCCAAAAGATGTTCCTCTTTCATCTTTTGGCAGCTTTTTTGTGGACTCTCAACATAGTCAAAGCCTGCTGTCTTCCTTTTCAAGATAATTTTTATCTAGCAAATAAATAAACGCAAAAACTTCGGCGACGACTTGATATAACTCTTCTGGAATCGTCTCATTTAGTTCTAGCTCTGAAAGCATTTGGACAAGATTAGCGTCTTCTTGAATCGGAATATCAGCTTCTTTAGCACGTTGAATAATTTCGTCAGCAACAAAACCTCTTCCCTTTGCACTTATTTTGGGGGCATTTTCTTTCCCTTGTAAATATTTCAAAGCCACTGCTTGCTTAAAAGAATTCGTTTGTTCTTTCATACGCGGATATCGACTCCTTTATAACTGGAGTAATCTTGCCACTTCTCTTGCTCGGCTCTGTTCAGTTGTGCCTGATGTTCGATATTTTGTTTCCAATAAAGCGTTTGAAGTTGATAGCCAAATTGACCGAACCGTTCTTGTAAGGTTGGAATTAACAAGCTAATTAAATGGTTTGGCTTCTTATGATCATTATAAATCGTCATCGTCACTTTTTTTGATTGAACTTGAACATCGACAATCGTTTCGTCTAGAGCCTTTAAATCTAAATAAAATAGAATTCGACAATGTTCTGGATCTAAACTTCCATCCTCCAGTCGTTTTCCTTGCCACTGCAAATCTAGATTGCATTGCTCTTTTCCAATCAAAACGGGGTAGGACATGCTTAAATGATTGATATTCGGGTCATGTTGTTCAATCGCTGCTAGCACCTGTATCCCAGTTAGATGAGAAATCAACCTGGAAATGGCTGTTTGAACTTGAGAAGGAAGCTCTTCTCCTCTTGCTTTTAATAAAACAGCCTTTAAAGAAGCAAAATCATTTGTGTTAATAGCTGCTGTTCTCGCAAGTTCTGCTTCATGCTGCAAGCCTAACAGTTGAAAGATCTGTTGAAGCTGACTAGAAAAAGCAGGCCTGTTTTCTGTAGGGGAAACGAGGCCCTTCCAACTACTGTCTAACAACTGTCTTAAAACAACTTGCTCATTTTCCGTTAAATTCGAACGCGAAAAAAGAGTTGTCCAATTTAGCTCATCAGTAGACAGTTGCCGTTGAAACAAAACTCGAGCTACTGATTCGGTTGTTTCCGAAATCTTGAGTTGATCTTGTTGTAAAAAAGAATGAATTTGTTCCCGTGGAGTTAGCTGTTCGTGCTTAATTAAACTAGAACTTAAAAGGTCTGTCGCCACCCTTTGCACGAGTCGCTCAACGTCTAATGTTTGTCCACTCACTCGTTCTAATAACTGCTTTGCTCCTAGTTGTAACGGCGTTCCCGCTTCTTCTAAAAGAAACGATTGAAATAGTCGCAAAGCAAATGGATTGTTCGGTTCTCTTTGAATTCCATTAATAAATTTTGCTAAATTCGCCTCTAATTCCTTTATCGCTTCACTTGAATGCTGCTGTAAAGATTGATATAAAGTTGAGATTTTATTTCCAATCGCTTCTGATGAATCAAGCTCAACAAAAGCAGAATAACCAGCTGCTGTCAGTGGCCAATTTTGTTGAAGCATTCTTGAAACGTGCTCAATGGATATTGGGCCGATTTCATTTTGTCTATTAAGCAAAGAAAGTGCATTGAGAAAGGATTGTCTTGTAAAAGGAATCGATTGTTTTTGCAAGGTCTGTAACAAGGTTTGGGCTTTTCCTTTTGCTTGAAGCCCAAGCTTCTCCAAAAACTCTCCATCCTGCCCTTTTTCTTTTGCACCCGCTTGAATAAATGGTCTTAATGTTGGCAACCCTTTACTTTTTAACACTTCAAACCAATACGTTTGGCCAACTGTTAACCCAAGTTCAAGCTTCGCTGTTACCGTTACCCCATTTAACGAAAGTGTTGCGATATTGTTTGGAAATAACTTGGTCACCTGCCCTTTCATCAATTGCCCTTGCCTAAAGGCCAAAGAGGGTTTAAAAGAAGAGGATTGAGTTGTGACGTTTTGATTAGTAAAAATAGATTGAAACATGGTCCCCCTCCTTTATCTTCTCTAAAATAATGAGTCTTGTTTAACCTTCTCTATTTCTAAACCAGCCAACTCTAAAACTGGTTTAAAACTTTTCCGATGCTCCGAAATAATACCATGCTGTTTAATTGCTTCTAAATGATCCGCAGTCCCATAGCCCATATTTTTTTCAAATTGATAGTATGGATACTCTTTATGTAAATCTTCCATATACCGATCTCGGGCCACTTTTGCTAAGACAGAACTCGCTGCAATCGAAATGCTTTTCTGATCCCCTTTGATTAAGGACGTTTGTTCAATAGGCAAAGGAAGTTTTATCGCATCTAATAATAGATAACTAGGTTGTATAGATAAATCAGTGACCGCATTTGTCATCGCTTTAATGGTTGCTTGATATATGTTAACCTCATCGATTACTGATGCTGGAATCATTTGAATGGAGTAAGCCAATGCCTCTTTTTTAATGATTTCACTGAACTGCTCTCTTTTTGCTTTGGAAAGCTTTTTCGAATCAGTTAAACCTAGTAATTGAAAATCTTTTGGAAAAATAACAGCCGCTGCGACAACAGGTCCAGCTAATGGTCCACGACCGACTTCATCCAAACCGGCAATATAGGTATGCTCTTGTTGATACAAAGCTTCTTCATATTTTCGCATTTCCATATGCATCTCAAGTAACTGCTGTTTTTTTACTTGCTGCTTCTCAAAACGAGCGAGCAAGGTTTGAACACCTTTACGCTCATCTAATTTTAATTGCTCAAGCTGCTCCTTTTCTGGTTGTTGTCTGTTAAAAAGGATATTCTCAATTTCCTTAATCGTTAATGGTTTCATTTTAATTTTAGCCTCTCCTTTTTATATCGACAGTCTTATTTCTTTTTTAATCCCAAAAACAAAAACCGCTTAAAGAAGGCACTCTCTAAACGGTTTCCTTTTCGTTTTCTGGAACTTCAAATGATAATCGACCTAACAATCCACCACGAAGTTCTCTTAAGATCGTCTCTGCTACTTTATCGTAATCAATATAGCCTCCACTAGCTAAAAACCCACGCTTTTCACCGATTTGATCAAGAAGTTCCACATTGTCTGTTGAAAGTTCGTCCAATTTATAACGTTCTTGTAAACGCTTCGGGTAATGTTCTCTTAAATAAGTGACCGCAAATAAGGCAATATCTTGGAAGTCTAAAATTTCATCTTTAATTGCACCGGTTGCCGCTAAACGGAAACCTGTTTGTTGGTCTTCAAATTTTGGCCATAAAATCCCCGGTGTGTCGAGTAATTCAAGCTGTTTTCCGACTTTAATCCACTGTTGGCGTTTAGTCACACCTGGTCTGTCACCAACTTGAGCCGTTCTTTTGGCTGCTAAACGATTAATTAACGTTGACTTTCCAACGTTTGGTATCCCTAAAATCATCGCCCGAATCGCACGTGGTTTCATACCTTTTGCCTTCATTTTTTCTAGCATAGGAGTCGCAAGTTTTTGACACTCTCCGCTGATTTTCTCTGTCCCTTTGCCATTTTGAGAATTAATAACAAGCACAGAGTAGCCTAACTTTTCAAAATAGCTCTTCCATTTGGCCGTCCGACTTTCATCCGCTAGATCGGCTTTATTTAATAAAATTAAACGTGGTTTATGTTCAACTAGTTTATCAATCATAGGATTTCTAGACGAAAGGGGAATTCTTGCGTCCACTAATTCAATGACGACATCGATCATTTTTAATTGTTCTGTTACTTCTCTTCTTGCCTTGGCCATATGGCCAGGAAACCATTGTATTGTCATGTTATTACTCGCTCCTATTTTGCTATCCTAACCTCTGATAATGGCCAGAAAATAATGCTTGCTTTTCCAATTACTTCTTCATACGGTACCGTTCCAATATCGCGACTATCTTTACTATGTCTGCGATTATCACCTAGAACAAATAAATGATCTTCGGGGACAACAAATTGATTGGTCACATCCTCCAAGGTGAAATTATTCGTTAACCTCTCACCTTCATATCTTCCTTTTAATTCCTCGAGGAAGACTTCGTCAACTGGCTCGCCATTCACATATAAAACATCCGAACTATACTCAATTTCATCGCCAGGTAATCCAATAATTCTCTTTATATAATCTTTCCCACCGGGAGCATGAAAAACCACAATATCAAATCTCTCCGGTTCAAAAAGCCTATAGCTAAATTTATTCACAATCATTCGATCGCCATCTTGTAATGTTGGCGTCATCGACTCCCCATCAACGACAATGGGAGCAAATAAAAAATAGCGAATTAAAAAAGCTAATGCTAAAGCAATTAAAATCGCCTTTAACCATTCCCATGAACCACTGTTCTCTTTCTCCATTTTCTAGCCTCCAAATTGACTGTTTATCAACTCTTTTTATTTTAGCATAAGTTTATAGGAGTTAACAGGAATGAATGCAACGGAGCTCTTTCTCTAGCGATCTTACTCGACTTTTTTATCTATCCTCACTGATCTTTTACTTTTTGGCGGCGTTTCCCTTCTCTTTTTTCACACCACCCTGCCAAATCACATAGAGACTGGGACAAAGTCCTTCTCTGATATGAAAAGCCGGTGACATTTTCCTCGTTTAAAATGTCACCGGCTTTCATTATCTTTATTGGAACGGAAGTAAATGGCGATGGATAGCGTTCTACTCACCGTTCCCGAAAATCATGCTCCGCGTCCTGTGGGGTGACGCCGAACTAACTTTTTTTGTAAAAAAGTGGATTTCGGCCTGCCACTAAATCCCACGGGAGTCTCCGCATGTTTTCGTCCACTAGACCACAGGGTAATCTCCAAGTTCATAATTGGAGGTCATAGCGTGAAGTGACTAAATTCAAAACGGAGAAATAGAGAACCAAAAAACGACTAAAATATGTTCTTTGGACTCGTTTTCTCCTTTCTATAGCCAGTTATGTCCCAGCCTCCACGCCAGATATGCTACTTCTACAAACAAAATTCCCGTTCATCACCCTTTTTTTATAAATGAATGGACTCATTCGCATCAGACAAAAAGAATTTTAACATCTCTGTCATTAAGGGATGCAATACGGTAACATGACCAGTGTTTGGCACGATTAAAAATTCGAGCTTTAAGCGTTTAGTTTCAGCTGCAACTAATTGCTGATACATCGCTTTTGCCTCTTGATATGATTAAACTAGTATACAGAACATTCGCCTCTTACTTTTCTAAGTAATCATTCGTTAGCTCAACATGAACTAACCCGCTTTCTTGTAAAAGTTGTTTTAGCAAATAAGCATGTCCGGCACCATAAAGCACAAGAATTCGGTCTTCTTTTTCACTAGCTAACTGGATAATATTTTTATAAATTAACATATTGCGATAATACCAATATTTCATGACCCAATTAACCCCAACAGGATTCCCTGCTTCACCTACAAGGGCAAGCTGTATATACATTTGATGGTTCTCAGCTATTCTTTTATCTTTATTAAACCAAGCTAAAAATTCTACAATAGTATGTTTTGCTAAAAAGCGATTAACCTCTTCCATCATCTTTTCACCATTTGTGACAAACTCTTTATACACTTCTGGTTCATGCTCCATCATATACTGGAAAACATCCGGCACATCTACTGAATCCTCATTCCAATCAACCGCATAAATCTCCTTATGCTCCATTGCTTCTGCCATGCGGAAACCAATTTGATGCCGCTCATTTGCTGTTAACTGTAATTTGCCAGACAAATAGTTTTGATAATCGTTTGATAATCTCATTTGAAGCCCTTTATCATATTCTAGTGCCACCTTTGTCGGGGCAAAACCTTTCAAACATTCCATTAGCTCCAAAAGCTCATTTTGTCGTTTATTAGAAAAAACATCGATCTGCTCTGTCTTCAAAAGATCAGTTACATTTGATTTATCAAAATGATCTGTTCCAACAATAAGAATGGTTGGTTTAGTCGTCAACTTTAATTCCTCCTTTTCATTCCATAACAAAATGAAAATCTCAACATACCTTCATATTAACTTTCAGCTTCATTACGTTACTTATTATTACTCTCACAATCTTGATCTTTTTTCTTTTGGAAATAATTTAATATGTAATAGATTATCCAAAAGCTCATAATAACCAAAAAGACAATTAAAGGTCTTTTATCAGCTGAAAGGGTAAGGTGAAGGATAAGGGCCAATATTAGAAAGGGTGGCATTAATATCCAATAATACTTGTCCTTTAGGATTTTAATATGAACCAACTCCTTTTTTACTTATTATTCTAACATTTCAAAAACTACTTTAACATTTAATTGCAAATATTCCAGCAAAATAAATGTGTAATTTTACTTTTCCACTCATTTCTCCTGCCCCTATAGTGACAAAAAAACATGTAAACACAGGATATTAACTAATCTTTTCCTTAAAATATAAAAAGCACCCCTCAAATGAGAAGTGCCTAGTTCTTAAAATATCATCAAAAAAATCTCAGTCATACACTTAAGAAACGCCTTTCTCTCTTTCACGCAATGATAAACTATGACCACCACGTTCCAACGGTCCATTTTTCATTAACAAATAAGAGAGGTATGCAAAGACTACGCCAACTCCTGCAACAATGTGTAAAAAGGCAAAATGACTTTCAAACACAAATTGTATGACAGAATCAACATTGCCAAACATCCACCAAGATAACCCAACTAACGATAACACCGCTCCCCCTAACATCATCTTTACTGCTCCAAAATAATACCAGACAGACGCAATAAGAACTCCAAGTCCGATAGCGAAAATTCCCCACAGAACATCAACCCAAAAGTAAAAAAGAGCATTTGATGAAGCACTGAACCCAGCCATATGAATTAGTTGATTCGTATTCAATCCTTGCTCATACAAAAATTGATTCAACTGATGCATGACATTTAAAATAAACATACTTATGACGATAAAAATTCCAGAGACAATAAAGTTTCCGATTAAGAATTGTTTCCTAGTACCGCCAAAGGCCATAAATGTCGGATACGTTTTGACGAATATTTGAAATGGATAAAAGAGAAGGAATCCATAAAATGGGCCAAACAAAGCACCTGTCATCCCCTCAACCTGCATAACCATACCTAAAAAAAGGTAAAAAGCAAACAGGATCGCTGTTACAAGCGTCATAATATAAAATTGAAAACGCATATCTTCCCAAATGAGTCGAAATGGTCCTCTAAAAGTATTCATTAAACCTCACCTCCTTCAATTATTTATACTTTTTAAACTTACTTTTTTTCACTACTAGTAAGCACTCTTTTTTCTCGAAATGATAATCCATGACCGCCTCGTTCGATTGGTCCATTCCTCATCAAAAAATAAGAGATAACCAAAAATAAACCACCTAATCCACCAACCGTATTCATAAAAGCTAAGGAATGCTCAACAATGAAAGATATAATCTTAGAGAAATCGCCAAATGTACCCCAGCCAATCAACACTAACCCTAAAAGTGTCCCCACAATTAAAGCCTTCACTGTACCAAAGTAATACCAAACCGAGTTCATCATAAACCCTAATCCAAAAGCAAAGACTCCCCACAATATATCTGTCCATATATATAGAAAAGCATTTGTAGACTCATGAATCCAACCAGCGTGAATAAATTGAGCTGAGCTAATTCCTCTATCAAACACCCACTGATTTAACTGATACATGCCATTTAAAATAAGCATCGTTATGAGCAAAAACAAACCAACATTGAGATATGTGGCAAACAGAAACTGCTTTCTAGTTCCACCAAAAGCAAGCGTGTACTTATAACTTTTGTTAAAAAGGATAAATGGATAGATAATAAACAATCCATAGATCGGCCCAAATACAACCGCAGCGAATTGATCTACATTTAATAAAAGGCCTAACCCAACCATAAAAACCCCTAAGAAAAAGGTGATCAATAAAATGATATAAATTTGAAAACGTAAATCTTCAAACAAAATTAGAAAAGGACCTTTAAATGTATTCATGATACATTAGCCTCTTTTCGTTCTTTTTGTGTAATTTGAACGAGATAATCTTGGAGTGGTGCTTTTTCTATTTTGACCCCAGCCTCACTCGCACGCTCCTTCCACTTTTCTGTAAAAGGAATATCAACCATTACATGGATTTGATTCCCTAACGTTTTTGTCTCTAACACATGTTCACCAATGATTAATGATTCAACTTGCTCTTTTTGTCCTGTTAACAAAATGCCTTTTCTATTCAACTCCTCGGTTTCTACATAATCAGAAACGGTCTGCTTATCAATAATCGCAATTTTTTCACATAGTGGCTCAATTTCATCGATATGATGGGAAGAGAGAATGATTAGACGTGGGTGGTCCTCATACGTATCTAGTAATAATTGATAAAAAACCTTACGCATATGGGCGTCCAATCCATTCGTTGGCTCGTCAAAAATCGTAATGGGTGCTTTGCTTGCTAATCCAATAACAATTTTAATCATCGTTTGCATCCCTTTGGAGAATTTACGAATTTTTTTCTTACGTGGTAATTCGAATAACTCCACCATTTCTTCAGCAAAAGCTTGATCCCAATTCTCATTAAAATAAGAACCAAAACGCAAGGCGTCATCAACATTCCACAGTTCGGAAAATGGGTGGTTTTCCTGCATATACGTAACATGTTTCATCGTTTCACTATGATTATAAGGAGCGATCCCATTAACAAGTAACTGACCACTTGTTGGTTTTTCTTGACCAGATAATAACTTCATTAACGTTGTTTTTCCGGCCCCATTTCGCCCCCATAATCCAGCAATAATTGGTTCACCTTCAAACAAATTCACCTCATTTAAAGCGAGTGATGGCCCATAATAAAAAGATAAATTTTCAATTTTAAGCATCTTTATCCTCCTTAATAAATTGAATCAATTCTTCTTCTGTTAAGTGAATTCTCTTTGCCTCATTTAACATAGGTTTCACATATTGTTTATAAAAATGTTCTTTTCTTTGTTTCATCAGAGTAGCCGTGGCACCATTAGCGACAAACATCCCGACACCTCTTTGCTTATAGACCAGTCCTTCATTCACCAATGTCGCGAGTCCTTTTTGGGCCGTAGCACGATTGATTTGGTAAAATTGTGAGATCTCTGTTGTAGAAGGAATTTGATCGCCTTCCTTTAAATGACCTTCGACTATATCGTCTGCTATCATATCAGCAATTTGCTGAAAAATTGGTTTAGAATCATCAAAAACAGCCTTCACTAGCGTCTCCTTCCCTCTATAGGTTGATAGGTTGATTACTTGTGTAATCAACTATACTTTAAATCAACCAAAAAGTAAACCATTTATTATTATTTTCTATATTTCACCTTCTTAGCCCACGTCAAAAAAAGCCTTAAACAAAGGGGTTTAAAGCTTCTTTATCTAGTATAAAAATGGGTGAGAGTTGAATGTTTTGGGTTGATTATGTAGCTTTCTGTTTCAAAAACAATTCAAGAACTTGATTAAACATATTTGGTTGGTCAATATGTACGAGGTGACCCGCAAAAGGAATAACGGCTACATGAATATGTTTATAAGAATCTAAATAATGAACAATTCCTTTGATTTCAGGAATAATTTGTTCACCCGACATAATCAAAATGGGGATGTCTCTTAAATTAGACAAATCACTTGCCAAATCAAACGGATACCAATTCTCATCTAATACTAATGATACAAACTTCTTCCAATCACTTTTAACATGTAAATTTTTAAAATAGGCATCTGCTTCTGGATTAGTTAAAATCGCTTTTTTATGTTGAAGATCCTCATTAAAAAGTTTATCCCAATCATCTGTTTTTATGGGAGTCAACCCACTCATCGTTAATGTTTTAATAAGTTGTGGGTATCGATTACAAAGTTCAATAGCGATTAATGCACTAGATGAGCTCGCAACTAAATGAACTTTTGTGATATTAAAATGAGCTAAAGTTTGGTACAAATCTTCAACTGTTAAATGTATTAGCTCTTCAATGCTATTATAATCACCAATTCCAGATTGACCATGACCACTTAGATCAGGCATGATCACTTGATAGGCGTTCATAAAATAAGATTTTTGATTTTGATAATCCGTTTGACTTGTTTCAGCTCCTGAATGTAAAAAAAGTAGTGGCGCCCCTTCTCCATAAAACTCTGTATGTAGTAACATCAATTTCCTCTCCTTTTTTATGACGCATTCTCCTTACTTCTCTCACATTCCGTATCACTTCTGATCCTTTTCAGCTCATCTAAAACTCCTTCGATTTTCTCCCCCTTTAAACATATATCGAATACCTTTCCCGACTAATTGTTCATCTTTATAACGGGGCAACACATGAAAATGAGCGTGAGCAATATGCTGTCCGGCAAGCTCGCCACAATTCCAACCTAAATTGTAACCAGCTGGCTGATATTTTTGATCAAGGTAAACTTTGACCTCTTTTAGAAGCTCATGAGTTGCCTGCCATTCTTCTGACGTTAAATCAAACGCTGTGTCTCGATGCTGTATCGGAACAATGACGCCCGCCCCCTCCAAAGCTTTCCCTGCCTCTAATGCCTCATTTAATTGTAAAAATAAACAAAAGTCATTACGAAATAGGATGTTCTGTTCACTCTGTAACTCTGGGTAACAAAAGACACACCTATTCATTCGATCATCTCCCCTACATTTTATCCTGACGTATATTGATAAATGCCTTTCTTGCCATAAACAAATAGCTTTTGTCCACCAATGACGACATCACCTGTTATTTTTTTCCCTTCTTTATCATAGAAAGACAGCTTCCCTTTCGCATCGAGCGTTCTTGATTTCAACTTATATCGATACACACCACTTCTTGTTTTTCCAATTATCTGGTCTTTCTCCATCAGAAATTGGTCAAAATCATGATTTTCCTGCTTGAGCTTATATCGATCAATGAGCTGCTTCTGACGATAATGGAGCAGATTGTACCGGTAAGACGTGTCATAATAAAGAAAAAAGACGTCATTTGATTCATCAATATGAATAGCGTATCCATCGATAATATCTAGTTTATTAGCTTGCCACTTTGTTTCACCACTTTTTGTAAAGGCGATAAACCCTGGAGAGCCAATCGGTTCATCCCATCCAAAATTCCCAAAAATCCCCTCATCGAAATAGGTACACCAAATCATATCATCATAATCTACCCGAATCGCAGCAATGCCATCGCCTAGTACAAGAGCATCGACCTTCTGCCCATTCCGATTAAAAATCCTTGCATTCCTCTCAACTTTATATCCATCTTTTAAACAACGATTTTGCACAAGTAAAAGAGTTCCATCAGGAAATAAGTCCACATAATCAGGAAATAACTGAAGATTTTTTAATTCCAGTACTTCCATCATGCCATCCTTAAACAGCTTTAATCTCCAGTTATTTTTCGGAACAGGACGAACGAATGGATCAATATAATCTAAGTCTGTTTCTACTAAAATTAATGTGCCATTTAATGTAGCATTTGCCGAATAAACATAGCCCTCTGCGACGTAATCACTAATCTTTTCTACAACAAGCCTCTCCACTTGTACACCTTCTTTTTAAAAATCTTTTTTCAAATAATAATGTTTGAAATCTCAACCAACGTGACCTTCTTCATTTTTAACATAAAGATTTAATTCCTTATAACGCCCCCGTAAATCCTTTGGAAAATGAGCAAGGTTAAATTCAAAAAGCTGTTTTTCAATGATTTGTTTGTCTTCTACAGATCCACCTGTTTCAATTGTATACGACATCTGTTCTCCCCTTTTCTCTCACTCACTCTCAGTAGAGTATTTCGGTTTTCTAAGATCGTATTTAACATGCTTAAGCTGTGCGACGATAATAAAACTTACGATTATTAATAAAAACCACGAACTAATTTTGCCGATATGAACCAATTCCCACGTTCCTTCCTGATTTGGATATTGCCAGGCCCCAAAAAAAGTTGTAATATTTTCGGCAATCCAAATAAAAAAGCCAATGAGTATAAATGATAAAACCAATGGCATCCGGTACACCGCTTCTTTGAGTCGAAAATAAACGAAGGAACGGAAAAATAAAACAAACAGTAGGACTGTTAAAACCCAACGAATATCATATAAAAAATGATGGGTAAAGAAATTCAAATAAATCGCTGCTCCGAGTGGAATCGTCCAATAAGATGCTGGCCAACCAACGAGTTTTAAGTCGAGCCTTTTCCAGGCCTGGCATATATAACTGGCGACACTGGCATACATAAAACCACTATATAAAGGAACCCCAAATATTTTCGTTAAAGACTCCTCAGGATAAGACCAAGAGCCCATATGGACCTTGTATATTTCCAAAGCTAGTCCAATCACATGGAAGACCGCTATGACTTTTAATTCATCCTTTGATTCCATCCCACTGTAGTACATGAGTACTTGGACCGCTAAACAGACAAGCAAAATAAAATCATAACGGTACAAAAAAGGGATCTCAATAACGGTTGATAATGCTAAAGCTAGAAAAATCGCCACAGGGAACAGACAGGATAATGCTTGCTGATAAGTAAAATGATACAACTGACTAAAAAACTTCACGACAAATCGCCCCACTACATTTATTAAAAAAGTTAATAAAACATCTTTTTTATTTTACCATAATTCAACATTTTTGAAGATATTCTTTGGTTCCCAAAATAGGGACCAGCCCAGCTCCTCATAAGAATGACCGATGCTTAGCCCCATGTTTTCTAAACTATATAGATACGAACGTTTATCTTAGCCTATATGCTCATGTTCTTCTTTTTCTTTTTTGACATAAAACAATCGTGACAGCAAAATACCGATCATTCCTAGGCCAATAAATAAAACGGCTCGAATCATAATCGTTAAATAATACAGATCAATAAAAATCACTTTTAATAAAGTTAAAAATAACAGACCTAACCCTAACAAACGAAACACTTTTTTATCATAGACAACCCCGATAATGATACTGCCTGCCGCATAAAGGGCCCAAGCAAACGAAAGACTCATCATCGAGATATTTCCATCTGTTAACCCATTCGTCAGCATTCGTACAAAATCGGATAAAATCACCAAATGGACGATGACATTTACCGCCCCCATCACAATTAACACCGCTTGATTTTGTTGATAAGTGTTTCTCGTCCAAAAGTATAATCCCAGCAGTGAACCTGCTGTTGCAACAAAAGTAATAAATGAGAAACTCCAAATCACATCATATGGTGGAAGGCTAAACATCAACAACAGATGCCCAACTATAGAAGCAAAAAGAACCGAGATTTGAACCTCTGCTTTTTGCTGATAGAATTTTTTCGATAAATACACAAGCCCATATAAACTAGCAATAAAAAAGAACCAGATAAGCGTCTCAAAACTTACCATCTTGAAAATAGCGGTTTGAAGAACGAGCATCACTCCAACGAAGTAAATAAATCCTCCCATTACTTGCTGGAAAATAAACTGATAACGTGCCCCTAAATAGAGAGCGATTAAACCTTGAATTAAAAAGACAATCGTAAGTGTGTTTCCTTCATATTGAAAGGCCTCAAGGATTAGCAAAAAAAGAGCGAAAGTGGTTATAGCAATCGATACGGAAGTAAATTCTCTTTTTTGCAAATCTGTTGTATGACGTTGCAGATAAAACAAAACAGCAAAGGCTACAGATATAAAAATTAAATAAACCAAATAGAAATAATCTGCTTGTAATGTTCCCATTTTCACCCAAAAAGTGGTCACCACAAAACTTGTAAACAATAACGGAATCGGGTACATCTTTTGGAATTTACGGAGGTAAACAGCGTAAAAAATAAGCAGTTGCTGGATAACTGCACCTACAGCCATCACTTGAAGCATCCGATCAACATCAAACATAATTGCTGAAATCACAAAAGCGAAATAAACGAAGTGAAGCAAACTTGTCGTCACATAAAATAACACCTTATAACCTTTATTAATCGCAAAATAAACGAGAGCTGCATAAAAAAGAATCACATAAACAACAGGAACTAAAATAGTTGCCGTTCCAAAAACAAGAAATGGAATCAAATAACCAATAATCGCTATTAATATTGCCATCACTTCTGATTTATGGTGATGGGATAAAAAGAGGCCGATTGAAATCCAAGTGAGATTCAAAATAAAGGCCGGATAAGTTGGAATCATCGAATAAAGAATATGCATAGCAAATGTCGTTAAGATAAGGACACCAACTGCCCCAACTAATAAAGTCTTACCAAGCCCCTCCCGCTTTGCTTTCATTTGACGCTCACCAATGAAATAAAGAAGGAGAGCGACGACAAATCCTAATACGACACGGACTGGTTCCGTTAAAATCCCATAATCAACAACTACTTTAAATCCCCATATAATCCCAATAAAAAGCACAAAAATAAAAATACGCGGCAACCAAACTCGACCGATCTCATATTCCCAGTCTCTAGACTCCTGTGACTTAGGCTTAGTTCCTGAATTCAGCCCATGATTTTGTATTTGCCCGCTATTTCTAGGTAGAGCCTCGGCATCTTCTAATAACGGATACTTATTCTCCTTCTTTTTTATGCCTTCATGGAGTGGTTCAGCCTTTCCTTCCTGATTCAGAGGCTCATTTTTCAGCAACAATATTTCTCGTTCTAGCTGTTGCACTCTTTTCTCTAATTGCTCAATTCTCTCTTGATCCAATTAGGTTCCCCCCTTTCATTTTGTTAGAATTATCCAATATATACTTATTTACCATACACCTTCATCAGAACAATTTCTACCAATTCTAAAAAAACACAAGTACTTTTTTATCCTTAACAGCAGGGTTCTTCCCTAATATTAGAGAATTTATAATAACGAGATAAATTTGAAGGAGAGTTAAAATGCTTAGAAAAAAAGGATGGTTGAGTTTATTTTTTGTTGGGAGCATGTTCTACTTGCTCTCCTGCTCTAATCAAACGTTTAACGAAGCAGGGTTAATGCAAATGGAAGGAATTGTTGCCAAAATTAGTAACAACGAAATACTAGTCGTAGAAGGTGTGACAAGTGAAGAGATAAACGGACTCTCAGAGCAAGAAATCCTTGAATATTCAAATGAAGCCACCTACTTCACTCTATTAGAAAACAACAGGTCCATTGATGATTTAATCGTTGGAAACAGCATTAGAGTTTGGTTTGAAGCGTTAAATTTGTCCAAACCAGCATCTGGAATTGGCAGTCATATCGAAATTCTTGATTAATGTAAGTAAAAAGCTACCAATTTCCGAAATCATATCGGGTACTTGGTAGCTTTTTGTTGCAATTTGATAGTATACATTTTAGTAGTGACGGACTACTCCACTATTTCCTTCACCCTTCCAACAATACCACTTTCAAGCATCACCTTAATGCCGTGTGGGTGTTGAGCAGAATTCGTAAGTAATCTTTTTACAACACCTTCTGTTAAATTTCCTGTTCGTTGGTCCTGCTTTTGCACGACCTTCACCTTCATTCCAGGTTTAATATTTTCTCTCTTTGTTCCAGGCATTTTCAATTGGCTCCTTCAGCTTTTTTTATGTAAATATCAGCAATTTTAGTAGGTGAAAAGGAAACGTTTAACACATCTTGTAATTCTTCCTTCACTTTTACCGTTAAACTCTCCCCTATTTTATTATGCTCATCTTCCATCTTCATACCATTTGGTTTCAGTTTGTCCTCTTTCCAGTCAATCCATTTCCCATATGATAAAGCCCATTCATTCAATTTATTTTTTAACGATGGTGAAAGTGGAACATCAACTAATTCAAGATTGGCCCCACACTTTTGACACCAAATTGGCTCAGCCCCCATGTCTGCCTCGATCTTTATCTCTTCTAATTGATTTAGTCCACAAAAACAATCTATATTCATTACGGTGAACCACCTTCCTTGGGTCAGTCAACTTTATCTATTTTATCTTATTAAAAGTGAAACGTCATTGATTTTGAAAAGTCTTTTTGTTGTGGAAGTGAAGAAAGTGTTCAGCATATTTAGTTTGGTAATGGAATTGCTGCGTTGACGGGGTGACGATGCGTATTAATAGTGATAAGTAATGTAATTGCTACGTTGAACAAATTACGGTGCTTATTATCAGGAATACGTAATGAAATTGCCGCTTTGAC
>NZ_ALPT02000080.1 GCF_000292245.2 Alkalihalobacillus alcalophilus ATCC 27647 = CGMCC 1.3604
GGTAGCGACCACCCAAGCGCTTCATTTTAGTGAACAGTTTCCTTCAACAGCCTACGAAGAGATGTGTTCAGACTGTCAACGATTGAACCGTTCATGTAATATCGCCCTAAAGTCAAACCCTATCAACGGTTAAGGGTCAATCATACGCTGCGAAAGTTAAGTTTATATAAAAAAATGAAGGCGTAAGGAGAGATCCTTACGCCTTCGTGTCCTAGTATAACGTGATATTATACGATCCAAGTGTACCCCCTCCACCGAAAAAGCTCAAGTAGGGGAAGCAATTTTCAAAAAGCGTTCATATTTAACGAAAATAACCACTTGACAGATAAACTTACTCTTACTTATTTTAATAAGCCCTCTTTTAGCTCATCTATTGAATGATTCCACATATCTTCATTGTGATTTTTCAAAAAGTCTGCTAATAAATGACGCGATTTTTCATCCATTTGATCAATAATAATTTTTCCTTTTAAAGACTTATCCATATTGTTAACATGTTCCGGTAAACTCTTATACCCACGGCGAATTTCCGTATCCACGGTCATTTCGCAGCCTGTCACCCCACCATAATACGGTTTTTTATCCTTAAATAAAATCGTCACCCAAACTAACCAATATAATTTCCCGTTTGGCACTTTATCCTTCTCTTTTAAGAACTTAATTCTTCTTTCAACTTGTGACCTAGCATGCAAGGCCCCCATATCAATAAAAACGTCATCGTCCGTTGGGCTTACAAAAATAGGAGTAACATTATCTAAGTTTAATGTTCCGGCCCCATACCCACCATGGCCATCTAATGAATCATTACTTAAAATATTAAAGGATGCTTTTTTCTTTTTTAGATTATCGTTATTTAATAAATCCATCATTCTCAACCTCTCTATAAAAAATTTCGAATTCGCTGCTTTTCTAACAGTTTATCACAGTCTATTTATGTATACACGTCAAGCGTTATTTAAATACTTCTCACAACAGCTCCCAATGAGTATATAAGCGATATATATAGTTATACAGAGTATAGTTAATTAAATAGCAGTTAATCAACTTCAATCACAAATAATCATTAATTTTCAAATAATATATAGTATTTTGGCAATAGATCATATATAATCAATCCAGATTTAAACAATTAAGGGGGAAATAAGTTGAAATATGTATCCATTTTTTTGATTTTGATTATGTCTTTATTTCTTGTGTTTCCTGTACATACGGATGCAAAAGTAAACCAAAGTGAATTAAACGATTTTTTAAAAGAAATTGGCTGGACTGAACAAGAATTAACCGAATATCTTTTCGAGCATTGGGGTACCGATTTAAAGGAGTTTGACTCTGTCGAAGAGTTAATCATTTGGTTAAGCCCTGTGTTAAATGAAGAGCTAACTATTTCCATTCTTGATGAGTTTTTTATGGAAAAACACGAGCTGCAAACTTTATTAACTTCACATGATCGAATCATCGATGATTTTAAGTTTTATGATGACCTTTACTTTTTTATGACGGACCATGTGGTGTTTAATGATGTACATTTAGAACGATACTTAGCATCACTCGAATGGACAAGCTCACAATTAAAGTCTTATTTACGTACTCATTACGGAATGAAACTTTCAGATTTTCAAAATGTTCATGAGATTCACCTCACCTTAGGACCTGCCTTAACAGAGGAGAACCTTACTGAATTGTTAAGTTATTATCGCTGGACCGAAGCGGAACTTAAGGCACAATTGTTGGAGGATGGATTATCTTTAACTGACTTCAAATTTTACGAAAATCTCGATAACTATCTTTATGATTATACAATGATTGATGAAGCTGAACTTGCGATTTATTTAGAAAAAATCGGCTGGACTAAGGAAGAGCTTGAAGCTTATTTAGAAGATCAGTACGGGATGAGCTTAGATGACCTTGCTTTTGTTGACGAACTTGACTGGTTGCTCGGACAGCCTCTTAGTGAAGAAAACCTAAGCATTTTATTAGAAGAATACGAACTAACGAAAGAAGAGCTCATTTCTTTACTAGATGAGTTCGGTTTAACTTTAAATGATTTTAAGTTTTATGATGAATTAGATTGGTTTTTATTTGAATATTTCTACTATAATGATTGGCTCATATCAGATTTATTTGATGAAGAGACGTTAGAGCTCTTTCGTTTAGTCGGCTTAGAGGAATATGAGCTTGAGCAATTGTTTTACCATGTCATTTACAAAATGGAAGAAAACCCTGACCTTTTTATGAAATTACTTGAGTTAGACGAGTATTTAACTAGTTTAGGAGAATTCCATTCAGCCGACGAGCTTTCCATTGTACAATTAACCGAATTTGCTTTAAAGCTAAAAGGATTTCTCGATGCTTTTGAATTAAATATAGACTTCTTCCTTGTTGAAGATGGAGAGGAAACCCCTCTTTCTTATCAAAACTTACTAAAGCTAACTTCATTAGAAAATCAAGATTTGCTTATTAAAATATATGATTTTGATGGTTATTTACTAGCTGATCTCTTTATGAATGACGAGTTAATCAATAGTGAGCTCTTCCAAAAGCTCTTGGCTGGTTTAATTGATGGACCTGAGGATAACCTAAAGCCTGAGATCCCTGAAAAACCAGAAAAAGATTCAGATGAGTCGAAAAAGCCCGCTCCTCCTACAACCGGTTCAACAAGTGATGATAACACTTCTAGCTCTGATCAGGAAAAGGAGAAGAAGGAGGGTTTAACTCCTCTAGCGAAAAAGCCGTCTGATGATGCGAAACAAACATTACCAAACACGGCCACTAATTCGTTTAATTATTTATTAATTGGAGCGATTTTCGTTTTGATTGGACTAACTGTCTTTATGACCCGTAAATTTCGCGCTGTCAAACCGTAAAGAGCGTTTCTTCCCTAAGGCAACTAGGATCATTTCTTGGTATACTAAAAGAAACAACCAGCCACCGAACTATTTTTAGCTCATGTACAATACAAGTTCACGTGGAAAAAGGTTTTTTATTTGAAAGAGGAGGAGAATAAAAATGCCAATCGTTACCGTTCAAATGCTTGAAGGTCGTACAGACGAACAAAAACAAGAGTTAGTTGAAAAAGTAACAGCCGCTGTTTCAGAGTCCATTGGAGCTCCAGCAGAAAGAGTTTCCATCGTTATTGAGGAAATGAAAAAGACGAACTTTGCTGTAGCAGGCAAACGAGCAAGTGATCTTTAAATCAAAACCGCTTGTCTCGCTGATTTGAAATTGAATAAAATCAATTAAAGCAGTCTGTAAGGTTATTAGTGAGCCTTACGGACTGCTTTTTTGGTGAGGAAAGGCTAAGACCTGCTCGCTTATTCGCTCCTTAATTCCGACTGCTCGGCTTTTTCATTACTTATTCCTGGTTATTCGCATATGAGCACGATAAGAACAGAGGACGAAAATAAACAATTTGTCAAAGACATTATTGAAGCCTATCATTCTCCACATTTTCAAGAAGTAATTGAATCAAACAGAGAATTTGAAGGCTTCCATCGACCTGACTATTTTAAATAAAAAGGAGTTTGACGATGATTAGATTTGAAAACATTAGCAAAGTTTATCAGAGTAAAAACTCGATCATTGAGGCTGTCTCTAACGTAACGATTCACGTTAAAGAAAGGGAGATATATGGAATCATCGGGTTTAGCGGGGCCGGTAAATCAACCCTTTTGAGGATAGGTAATCTTCTAGAGAAACCTTCAGTAGGAAAAATTTATATGAACCAACAGCCTTTAACCACTTTATCTAAAAAGGAATTAAGGGAGGCTAGGCATAAGATTGGCATGATTTTTCAGAGCTTTAATCTTGTCTCAAATAAAACCGTTTGGGATAATGTGAGATTCCTTTGTCCGTTGCCGCAATCCCTTTTTTAGCTCGACTTGTGGAGCAGTCATTACGTGAAGTAAACAAAGGCACGATCGAAGCGGCCGTTGCAATGGGTGGGACGTCTTTTCAAATTCTTTCAAGAGTCTTATTTGTCGAAGCTCGTTCTGGTCTTGTCCTCGGTCTCACCGTCACAACCGTTTCATTTATTTCTTATTCAGCTGTTGCTGGTGTTGTCGGTGGCGGCGGCATTGGAGACCTTGCCATTCGTTATGGCTATTATCGCTTCCAAACCGATGTCATGATATGTACCGTCTTACTCTTAATAATCCTCGTACAGAGCGTGCAGTTTTTGGGGAATACCCTTTCAGCAAAGCTTGATAAGCGTTAAAAGCTAAGATAGAGGAAAAGCCAATTCCCGATATGAATAAGAATTGGCTTTTATCTTTATATTCTATTCAGCAACCTCTTTCGATTAGTTCAACATTGTTTTCTTAAGCTGCTCGATGTATTCAAACCCAGCTTCAATATCTGCTTCACTATAATTTTGTTTCCTTTTTAAAGTAAAGACTTTCTCTTTTATTTCTTCAACCGATAAATCAGCAAAGTAAAGCAACGTTGAGACGAGCTCTAAAAATCGTGAACTTTGTTCATTTAAAGATGTAAATAATGGCTGGCAATCTGGCCATTCTAATCGGTTTAAAGCTAAAAAACTTTTACCTTGCTCTGATAAAGAGTAACGATATTGCTGGTAATGGCCTTTATCTTCCATGATTTCGTGGACAAATCCGAGGTTGCTCAATTCTTCCATTCGTAACGAGAGCTCCTCCGAATAGGGACCAAACATATGAAATTTGTATCTCTCGGAAAAAGGGATGTCCATTTTTTTGGCAATATAAATGATTTTCTGTAGTTTTTTTCGGCCAACAACCTCTCCTGCTTGCGAAAAAAACTTCAGAACCTTCGCATGATCATCTAACAAAAAAGTAACCTCCTTAAATAAAAAGCGGAGTCCGTTCGCTCAGAAGCGAGAAAAAATAAGAACAGCTGATGAAGACGCTCTTTGTCTTCATTCAGATGGGCGATTTTTCTCGCGCTTCTAACGGACGCAGCTAGATTGATTAAAAAGCGGAGTCCGTTCGCTCAGAAGCGAGAAAAAATTAGGGGCGGCTTATGAAGACGCTCTTTGTCTTCAAAAGACGAACCGATTTTTCTCGAGCTTCTAACGCAGACATCGCTACATTTGAATGTTTAATATCGTTAAAATCTCTTTTTTCGTTTCAGTATGTTCCTTCATGTTCATCAGAAGATCCAGTGGGTAATATAATTTATGGTCTGTTCTCTTTTTACCCGAAATTGCTTCAACTACATCCGATTCTCGTGAAAGTTCACGGATCTTTCCATTTGGCATGACTAAATGAATCGGCAAACGTTCACCCTCTTCGCCTGGCCGGTAAAAATCATATGGCAAATCAGAAGAAGAATCAATAACAAGATAATACTCTGGGTCGATACCAGCTTGTTGAAACAATTGTTGCAATTTCGGCCAATCATTCATCCATTGATTTGGATTAAACTCAACATATTTAAACAGTTTTCTATTTAAAAATCTTACACAAAGGTCGCTTAAAATGCGATCATCCTCATCCTGCCATACTTCAAAATAATAGAGGGTTATCGCCTCATCTAACCGCAAATAATCCTCTAAGCTCACTTTTTCATGAAAAAAAGAATAAAAATGATTCGGCTTCTGTTTAAACTCATAACCTTGCTGATAAAGATCCTTCACCCGTTTAAATATTTTATTAATAATAACTTCCGCACTTCTAGATACAGGATGAAAATAAACCTGCCAATACATTTGATAACGACTCATAATATAATCTTCAACCGCATGCATTCCACTTTGTTTAATGACGACTTGATCCTCCATTGGACGCATCACTCGTAAGATTCGTTCCATATCAAAATGCCCGTAGCTGACCCCCGTATAATAAGCATCCCGCAATAAATAATCCATCCGATCAGCATCAATTTGGCTAGAAATAATACTTGTCACTAGTTTATTTTTATACGTTTTTTCAATTACTTCACTAACCGCTTGAGGGAAGGAATCATCCACTTTTCTCAAGGTGTGATTGACTTCTGAATCCCCTAAAATAATCCGACGTGTCCACTCCTCATGATCAGTACCAAATATCTTTTCAAAAGCATGCGAAAATGGTCCATGCCCAATATCATGTAATAAAGCAGCAGCTAAAGTTAACAGACGTTCCTTTTCATCCCAATGTGGGCGTCCTTCAAACACATCAAGAATGCGACGCGTTATTTCATAAACACCTAAAGAATGATTAAACCGGGTATGCTCGGCTCCATGAAACGTAATATAGGTTGTCCCTAACTGTTTAACCCTCCGTAATCGTTGAAATTCTCTCGTCCCGATCAATTCCCAAATTAGCTCATCTCTTACGTGAATATAACGATGCACTGGATCTTTAAATACTTTCTCTTCATCTAATTTTTTATAATAAGCGTCTGTCAAAATTGTCCCTCCTTTTTGGCAAAATCCTTTTTCTTTGCAATGTATAGTTAATGGTCGATTTATATCCAATCTAATTATAAAGGAAGGCTCAAAAAATGTCGTTATTCACTTGCCTTTAAACGCTCTGCCATCCATTTATCAGAAGGTAAAAGGAAGGTTAAACAACCGGCGAGCGGTAAAATGACAGCTAATAAAATCGTATTATATAAACCGATCATATCGGCCAACATTCCAAAAATAACAGCTCCAATCGCTCCCATTCCAAATGCTAAGCCGACAATAAGTCCTGAAACGACTCCAATTTTTCCCGGAATCAGTTCTTGCCCGTAAACAACGGCAACGGAAAAACTTGATAAAATAATAAATCCGATAACTCCAATTAATGGATAAGCTAACACTGGACCGACATGAGGTAAAAGTAGTGCAAATGGGGCTGAACCGAGCATGGAGAGCATTAAAATATTCCGCTTTCCAAATCGATCAGCAAGGGGCCCACCAGCAAAGGTTCCAATCGCACCTGCCGCAAGAAAAATAAATAAATACACTTGTGCTTGTGAAATTGTCATCCCATATTCATTAATCGCAAAAAATTGATAATAATTAGCTAAACCCGCATGGAACCATGAACGAATAAAAATGAGAAATAATAAAAGTCCAAAACCGACTAAAATTTTGCGGCGATACTTTGTTGGAATCGCCGGTCCAACTTTTTTATGTTTTTGTTTCTGCTTTATTAATTGAATTTGTTTTTGATACCATTTCGCTATATAAAGTAAGAGAATTATCGCCAAACCGGCAACAAGTGTAAACCAAATCGAGCCAAACTGGCCAAGTGGTACAAGTATAAGTAATGTAATGAGTGGAGCTAACGCTTGACCTGCATTTCCACCCACTTGGTAAATAGACTGAGCTAAACCCTTTTTATTTCCCGCTGCCATATGAGCCACTCTTGACCCTTCCGGATGAAAGGCAGCTGAGCCTATTCCGATAAAAGTTACTGCTATGACAACCATTATAAATCCAGGTGCAAAAGCTAATAAGACGACCCCAACAAAAGTAAAACACAGTCCTATCGGCAGTGCATATGGAGAAGGTTTTTTGTCTGTATATAAACCAACTACAGGCTGAATAACCGACGCTGTCATATTTAAAGCAAAGGCAATGATTCCAATTTGAGTGTACGATAAGCCCATTGCCGCTTCCAAAATCGGAAACATCGCTGGGACAAGAGCCTGAATGGAATCATTTAATAAATGAACAAAACCGATAATAAATAATATATTGTACATTGTTTTAGGTTGTTTGTTTTCTTGACTATGAACAATATGTGCACGCTGTTTCGCTTCCATTATCTCGTCTCCTTTTCTCCACCATCTATTATAACTTACTTCCATTTCCAGAAAGAGAGTCTTTTTTAAATCTTTACTTAAAAGAAAGAATCGTCTTTACACAAGCATTTGATTAGCGGGTCGATTTTCATGACTAAAACGACTAATTAATGCCCTCGTCAAGCCGTTAAAATACGGAGTGGCTACCGCTATTCGCACTGTAATTTTGCCTAATCCTGATTTTCATTACTTATCCGCGGCTTTTCGCAACCTAATTTTGCTCAATTCCTATTTTCATTACTTATCCGCAACTTTTCGCAACCTAATTTTGCTCAATTCCTATTTTCATTACTTATCCGCAACTTTTCGCAACCTATTTTCCATCAATCCTGATTTTCATTACCAATCAGCCTTCCTTACACTTTTCCCAACACAAAAAGACCGCTCGAAAGGTCGAATAACCTTTGGAGACAGCCTTTTTTAATTTGTCTTTACTTTTCTACGATCACTTCAGGCGTTGGATAAAAATCCTCAGCTTTTTCGAGCTTTTTATAAGGGGTCATCGATTTTTCTACATAAATAGCATGCCAAATCATAAAGCATAAAACCACCCATAGCTTTCGACTATTATCTTTTTTACCAGCCGCATGCTCATTTAATAAAGCAATGATTTTATCTTTATAAAGTAAATCATCGGTTTGACTTTGGTGAATCGTTTCTTTGGCCCAATCATACCATTCATTACGTAACCAAACGCGAATAGGGACTGGGAACCCTAATTTTTTACGGTCAAGTACAGATGCCGGGATCCATTCGGAAATGGCTTGACGAAGAATATACTTAGTTGTCTTTTGGTCTAACTTATACTTTGTCGGAATTTGACTCGCCACTTCTAACACTTCATTATCTAAAAAAGGAACGCGGAGCTCAAGGGAATGAGCCATCGTCATTCGATCGGCTTTTGTTAAAATATCACCAGGTAACCAAGTGTGTAAGTCGATAAATTGCATCTTAGTCGCTGTATCATAATGTTGAGCCCTCTCATAATAAGGAGCGACGATGTTTTTAAAATGGTTAGTGTTTTGATATGTGGTCAAGATTTTTGACTTTTCTTCTTCATTAAAGATTTTGGCATTGCCAATATAACGGTCCGCTAAAGGTGTCGTTCCGCGCAGTAAATAACTTCTTCCTTTGACTCCCTCAGGTAAAACAAGTGCGACCGAGTTTAGCATTTTCGTAATCGGACTAGGTAAATAATCAAATCCTTTTAAGGCTAACGATTCACGGTAAATATTATATCCACCAAATAGCTCATCTGCTCCCTCACCTGATAAGACAACTTTTACATGCTTACTTGCTTCTTTTGCAACAAAATATAATGGAATCGCCGCAGGATCGGCAACCGGCTCGTCCATATGCCAAATAATATTAGGCAATTCTCGTAAAAACTCTTCGGCCGTAATATATTTATGAATGTTTTCGACATCAAGCTGACGTGCCGACTCTTTGGCTACTTCAATCTCACTATAACCATGCTGTTCAAAACCGACTGTAAATGTTTTAAGATTTTCGTTATGACGTTTCGCTAACGCAACCGTTGTTGTTGAATCAATCCCACCTGATAAAAAAGCACCAACAGGCACATCACTCCGCATATGCTTCGCAACAGAATCTTCTAAGACATGGCGGATCTTTTGAATATGTTCATCAAGAGTCAAAGAACTATTTTTAAAACCAATCTCATAATAAGGCTTGATTTCCATTGGCTTGTTCTCTTTTTTCACAAAATAATGACCTGGTTTCAACTTCTGAACTTCTTCAAAAACCGTTGCTGGTTCAGGGACAAATTGAAAGCTCATATAATTTTGTAAAGATGTTTTATTTACTTGTAATGGTTGGACACACTGATGAATGCTCTTTAATTCGGAAGCAAACAAAACAGTTGAATCAGATTCATAATAATAAAATGGCTTAATCCCGAAACGATCTCGGGCCCCAATTAATTCGTGCTTCTCTTTATCCCAAATGACAAACCCAAACATTCCTCTTAATTCTTGAATTGCTGCCACACCTTTTTGAGCATATAAAGCAACAATCACTTCCGTATCTGTATGCGTTTGGAATGTATATCCGTCTTTCATTAAATGATCTCTTAATTCTATATAATTGTATACTTCTCCATTGAAGATAATTTGGTAGCGGCCATCTTGATAAGCGAGAGGTTGACTGCCATGCTCTAAATCAATAATGCTTAACCTTTTAAAACCTAAACGAACATTTTTGTCTTCATAAATTCCTGTTGAATCGGGCCCACGATGATTGATCTGTTCTAGAGCTAACTCAAACTGCTCTCGCTCGATTAAATTATTTTTTAAACTTATTTCTCCTAAAAAGCCACACATAACTTCACCTACTAATGTCATTGTTTTATAAAATACATTTCTACTTCTTCTTTATTCTAGTTTCCAAATTAATAGATAGCAACTAAAAAATAAGGAGACTAATCTTCTCTCATAAGATTAGACGTACCATTTAGCATTTAGGATTCTCAAAAGGAAACAATGATAAACTAAATTTTTAAAATTGAAGTAATCTAAATAAGGGTTTATATAAATAGTGAGCAGTATCCTTAATTGTTCCCCAAAATGAAATACTTTTATTTAAAACAAAAAAACTCCCCCAAAAAGGATTATTCACCTTTTAGGGAAGCTTAAAATTTGCGTATGAATTTCTTCTCAGAAAACGTTAAGGAATTTAGGAGTGTTTAGCTTCTAACTTTTCCTTTTCAATTCGCTCTTGTTCAAATCTATCGACGATAACGGCACATGTTGCATCACCTGTAACGTTAACAGCCGTACGCATCATATCAAGAATACGGTCAACAGCAAGAACTAAAGTAATCCCTTCAACCGGAAGACCAACTGAAGTTAAAACCATTGCTAGCATAATCATTCCAACACCTGGAACACCTGCTGTACCGATACTTGCTAATGTCGCCGTTAAAATAATTATTAATAAGTCGGTAAAAGTTAAAGATACTGCAAATACTTGTGCAATAAAGACGGTCGCAACAGCTTGCATAATCGCTGTACCATCCATGTTAATCGTTGCTCCTAATGGAACAATAAACGATGTGACTGGTTTGGATACTTTAAGATCCTCTTCTACTACTTTCATAGACGTCGGTAAAGTTGCATTACTACTTGAAGTACTAAAGGCAACTGTCATAACTGGGAAGAAGGCTTTAAAGAATTCAAACGGATTCCTTTTAGCAATTAACCAAATTCCTCCACCATACGTAATAATCGTATGCAAAATAAGGGCAATAATAATCGTTAACATATAAGCAATCATGGACTGAATAACACTTAATCCCAATTTTCCAATAGCGGACGCAATTAAACCAAAAGCACCGTATGGAGCTAGTTTCATCGCTAACCCTACAAGGAACATCATAATTTCATTCCCTTGTTCAACAAGCTTTACGATTCCTTTTGTTTTCTCGCCTAAACGAGCTAATGCAAATCCGATTAAAATAGCAAAAGCGATAATTTGAAGCATTTCTCCAGATGCCATTGCCGCAATTGGATTTTGTGGAATGATATTTAACAATGTATCCATAACAGGAGGTGCTTCCTGAGCCGAATAGTCTTCTTCTAAATTCCCCATTAATCCAGGTTCCCCTGGTTGAATTAAATAAGCCAGTGAAATAGCTAGCGATAGGGCAATAACTGATGTTACCATAAAAAATATCAATGTTTTTCCACCGATACGACCAAGTGCTTTCGGATCACCAAGCCCTGCCGCTCCTAAAATGATCGAAAAGAATACTAGTGGGACAACAACCATCATGATTAAATTTAAGAATATTTGACCAAGTGGTGTTAGTAAATATGTATCGATTGGATCAAATAAATTTGGTGCAAATAAGTTAAATCCTAAACCAACAACTACCCCGACTACGAGGGCTATTAATATTTTCTTTGTTAAGCTCATAAAATTTCTCCTCTCTCGCTCTGAACACCTCGTTCATGATTTACAATTTCTAACTGTTTTTTACCCATCGTTACTAATTAGCAAACTTATAATTTTTCTAAAAATTTAAACAATAATGAAATGGAAGGTAACTCCTATATAAGATTCCCTTAAATGGTTATACTTTTCCTGGCCAAATGCTAGCTTTTCAAATATAATATCTCCAACTTCACAAAAGTATAAGCATTATAATTTCCCTAGTTTTTGACAGACTTTCTGAATTACTTGTTCTTCATCTGGTGCTGCTACTGGACGATTATTAACAAATACAAATGATTTCTTACGGCCTGGTCCACAATAGGATTGACAGCGAATATCAATCTTCGCTTCCGAATCGACCTCTTTTAAGCGAGGAACTAACGTCTTAATATTCGTTGCTTGGCATTCATCGCAAATTCGAAATTCGTTTGCCATGGTGATTCTACCTTTCTTTTTAAGCTTAAGAAAATAAACGGCAAGTTCGATTTTAACATAAATGACTACAAATTGAAACATCTATACTTGAACACCGATTTTATTATGTTCATGCTATAATACAGGGGAAGAAATAGGACTTTATATTTTTTACAATAGTTTATTTTGTTAGGGAGTATATAAATAACATGGACCAATCTAATCATTTTTTTAAGCAAACTTGGCGCTTTATCGATCATTCAACACTCGGTTTAACATTTTCGGCTTTAGATTCATTTGCTTACGATGATTCAATTTGTACATCAATTGGCAATAACGAATCACCTGCAACTATTCGGACTTGGGTTCATGCCGACACGGTTGTGTTAGGTACACAGGATAGTCGCTTACCGACGATTGCCGATGGAATCAATTACTTAACTTCAAATCAATATAGCAGCATCGTTCGAAATTCAGGTGGGTTAGCGGTTGTTCTTGATGAAGATGTGTTTAACCTCTCTTTAATTATAAAAGAAGAAAAAGGTTTATCGATTAATATGGGCTATGTTCTTATGTTGGAACTCGTTCAAAAAATGTTTCCAGAGTCGAGTATTACAGCAGGAGAGGTCGTTGGTTCTTATTGTCCTGGCAGCTACGATTTAAGTATAGCTGGAAAAAAGTTTGCCGGAATTTCACAACGACGTATTCGAAATGGTGTCGCCGTCCAAATTTATTTATGTGTACGTGGAAGTGGCTCCAAAAGAGCAGAATTGATTCGTGAATTTTATGAGCGAGCTGTTCAAGGAAAAGAAGCGAACTTTGACTACCCTCATGTTGTTCCAGAAACAATGGCTTCCTTAGCTGAGTTGACAGGCAAAGACTTATCAATCCAAGATGTCACATTACGTTGCCTCAAAGCCATGCAACAATTAAATGCTAAGCTTGAGATGGGATCATTAACTGAATTAGAAAAAGAGCTTTTTATAAAAAATGTAGCGCGTGTTTATGCTCGAAATGAAAAATGTTTACCTTAAAAAAGGCGACATTAAAATGATGACAAACAAGGCTCTCCCAAAGGTTCTGAATAGGACTTGGGAGGCCTTTTTATATACCATTATTTACACTTTAATTGGATAATTGCACGATTTTTGTTACTAATTACCGTTTATTTGTGCGCTAATTTGGCCGGTGCTCGTGGTTCATTACTTATTAACAGGTTTTCGTACTCTAATTCGGCTGATGCCCGAATTTCATTACTTATTAACATTTTTTCGTACCCTAATCCCAGCAACACTCGAATTTCATTACTTATTAACATTTTTTCGTACCCTAATCCCAGCAACACTCGAGTTTCATTACTTATTACCTTTTTTCGTACTCTAATTCGGCCAACACTCGAGTTTCATTACCTATTACCATTTTTTCGTACCCTAATTCAGCCAACACTCGAGTTTCATTACCTATTACCATTTTTTCGCACCCTAATTCAGCCAACACTCGAGTTTCATTACCTATTACCATTTTTTCGTACTCTAATTCGGCTGATGCCCGAGTTTCATTACTTATTACCTTTTTTTCGTACCCTAATTCAGCCAACACTCGAGTTTCATTACCTATTACCATTTTTTCGTACCCTAATCCCGGCATCCCACAAATTTCGTTACCAATTAAACAAAAAGCTGGTGTCGACAAAAAAAGGACTACCCGAATGGTCCAATGACCTTATGAGATAGTCCCTAATATCTTGCTTTTATTTTGTTACTTTTTGTGTGATGGATTGCATTGCGGTAATTAATGATAATTTGTAAACATCTTGAACATTACACCCGCGAGATAAATCGTTCACTGGTTTGTTTAGACCTTGCAAGATAGGTCCAATGGCGTCATAACCACCTAGACGTTGAGCAATTTTGTAACCTAAATTACCTGACTCTAAGCTTGGGAAAATAAAGACATTAGCTTGTCCTTGTAGCGGTGAATCTGGTGCTTTTTTCCTAGCGACGGCCGGTACAAATGCGGCATCAAATTGGAACTCACCATCAATGACTAAGTCTGGACGTGTTGCTTGAGCTAATTTAGTCGCTTCGGAAACTTTTTGCGTTTCCATTGATGATGCAGAACCTTTTGTAGAGAAGCTAAGCATCGCTACTTTTGGATCAATATTAAATACTTTCGCTGTCTCAGCAGTTGCAATCGCAATTTCTGCTAATTCTTCGCTATTTGGGGCAATATTAATCGCACAATCTCCAAAGACAAACTTCTGGTCTTCTTTAACCATAATGAAAACACCAGATGTTCTTTTAATTCCAGGTTGTGTTTTAATAATTTGCAACGCAGGACGAACAGTATCTCCTGTTGAATGAGCCGCACCACTTACTAACCCATCGGCTAAGCCCATATGAATTAGCATCGTTCCGAAGTAGTTCACATCCTTTAACTTCTCACGGGCAGATTCTTCTGTTTCTTTCCCTTTACGACGCTCAACAAATGAAGCTACCATTTCGTCCATTTTGTCATATGTGAACGGATCTAATTGAGTGATTCCGGTTAAGTCTAATTGAAGCTCAGCTGCTTTTGCTTCTACTTCTTCTTTTTTTCCAATTAAGATTGGTTTTACTACTTTATCTTGCTCTAATAAAACGGCCGCTTCCATCACACGCTCATCTGTCGCTTCTGGAAGAACAATCGTTGGTTGATGTTCTTTCACTTGCTCTTTAATTGTTTTAAATAGGTCGCTCATGACCAAACCTCCTATACATTCATATACGGTTGTATATGATCCTATTTACAGCATAACTCGCTTTATTTAAAAATGAAACAGTCTAGCCCCATCTTGCCTTAAAGTAAAAATTTTTCAAAAATAGAAAGCGTTTTATTTATCTGAGTTCGCTAATTCCTCGTAAAATTAGACCTTTTCTCTTGTTTAGATTGAGTTAAATCTTTTCGTTTCATTCTCTCTCCATCCTCCATTTTACCTTTAAAATATGGTAATCATGTCATTAGTTTTAAACATTTTGTGAAATAATGAACAATATTAAGATCTACATACCCTCTCGTTTTATTCTATTCGACACTTTGTGGTATGATACAAAGGACAATGTTTGATATTTTTATGTGATTAAATCTAGCTACATCCGTTATATCGCTTCTTGGCAAAGGGTGTAGCATATATTAAAAGGAGTGTTACATAATTATGATAGAAGCAGCAAAAACGCTTGATGGTTGGTATTGTTTACATGATTTCCGTACAATCAATTGGCCCGCCTGGAAAACATTAAACACAGAAGAGCAACAACAAATCATTCGTGAATTTGAAGAGACGATTTCCAAATGGGAAGATGTTGAAGCGAACGGCACCGGTAGCCACGCAATCTACTCAATCCTTGGTCAAAAAGCAGATATTATGCTTGTTTTATTACGACCAACGATGAAAGAATTAAATGAAATTGAACGTACTTTTAATAAAACACGTTTAGCTGAATTTACGATTCCAACTTACTCTTATGTGTCTGTTGTTGAATTAAGTAATTACATGGCTGGAGATAGTGATGAAGATCCTTATCAAAATCCACATGTTCGTTCTAGACTATACCCGCAATTACCGAAAACGGAACATGTATGCTTCTACCCAATGGACAAACGCCGTGAATATGATGCAAACTGGTATTTACTACCGATGGACGAGCGTCGTGAACTTATGAGAAGTCACGGTTTAATCGGTCGAAGCTATGCTGGAAAAGTAAAACAAATGATCACAGGTTCTGTCGGTTTTGACGATTGGGAGTGGGGTGTTACCCTATTCGCTGAAGATGTTCTTCAATTCAAAAAGCTCATTTATGAAATGCGTTTTGATGAAGTTTCAGCCCGTTATGCCGAATTCGGTTCCTTTTATGTAGGAAATATTTTACCTAAGGAAGGGTTACAACAATATTTCTATCACGCCTAAGGCAATACTCTTCTTTAGAAAAGCCCAGTTCCACAAGCTCTGTGGAACTGGGCTTTTGTCTATAAATCATTCCTCCCCTTCGCCATTTACCCCCTTTTTTCTTGTCCATTCTTGTCCAACAAACAAGCCTCGCCATTTTTTTTGTAAAAGCTACCTGAAATTAATCATAGTTGGTCACCTTTAGACATATAGTGAAGTAACTTGCTTGTGGTTGGTGAGCGTCAACCACTTTTTGAAATGGAAAGACCTCATCTATCATAAATCACATTATTATTTGGGAGGTGATAAATAGTGGCTGTTATTAAAGCTTCATCCAGTGATATCGACATGCTTGCAAGGCTAATGCGTGCGGAAGCAGAAGGGGAAGGAGAACTCGGAATGCTTAATGCCGGAAATGTAATGGTGAATCGGGTCCGTGCAAATTGTATGGATTTTGAAAACATCCGTTCCATTCCTGATATGACCTTCCAATCTCCAGGCGGGTTTGAAGCTGTGCAAAAAAGTTATTTTTATCAACAAGCGAGGGATCGGGATCGGAGGCTTGCCAAAAGAATGGTCGGAGGAGAAAGGGTCCACCCAGGCGAGTTTGCCCTTTGGTTCTTCCGGCCAGATGGACCATGCCCTGCCCAGTGGTGGGGTCAGTGGAATTCCGGCAGATATAAAGCCCATTGTTTTTATACGCCTCTTCCATCAGACTGTGAAGAAGTTTTCAACACTTTTTAACCAAACATAGAGCAGATTAGCATGATGATTTTTATTAAAAGGAGCGATGACTGTGTATCAACAACAGTGGCCAGGTACGTATTCTCAGGCAACAGAAGGTTATAGCTATAGTCCACAGCAAGTTCAAACACAGCAGCAACCTCAGCCGCAACCAGCTCAAAATCAATTTTTTTCATCCGCTAATTATCAAGTGCCAGGATTTGCTATGCAACAGCAAGCTGGGGCTCAGCCTAGCATGTTACCACTTGAACAGTCGTTTATTGAAAACATCCTTCGTCTGAACCGAGGAAAAACGGCATCCTTTTATATGACCTACGAAAACAATAGCGAATGGAATGCCAAAATTTTTAGAGGCCGAATTGAAGAAGCCGGACGTGATCACATCGTCGTAAGCAACCCGGAAAGCGGCGAATATTATTTACTGCTCATGGTTACACTCGACTATGTCACATTTGATGAACCAATCGAGTACGCCTACCCTTACGGAGCAGCAGGTGGGCCAGCATTAGCACAATATAGTCCGAGATGAAGGTATAAAATGAAATAGGCAGCCCTTGAACAATTTGGTTCAGGGGTTGTTTTATTTAGGTTAGTTTTTCGCACCCTAATTTGTGGGACGTCGGGGTTTCATTACCTATTCAGCCTTTTTCGCTCCCTAATTTTGGCCGAGTGGCTTTTCATTACCTATTCCTTGTTTTTCGCTCCCTAATTTGGCGTACACCGCTTTTTCATTACCTATTCATCTTTTTTCGCACCCTAATTTGGCATGCACTGCTTTTTCATTACCTATTCACCCTTTTTCGCACCTTAATTTGGCATTCACCGCTTTTTCATTACCTATTCACCCTTTTTCGCACCTTAATTTTGCATTCACCGCTTTTTCATTACCTATTCACCCTTTTTCGCACCTTAATTTGGCATTCACCGCTTTTTCATTACCTATTCACCCTTTTTCGCACCTTAATTTGGCGTGCAC
>NZ_ALPT02000081.1 GCF_000292245.2 Alkalihalobacillus alcalophilus ATCC 27647 = CGMCC 1.3604
GTTCTTTGTATCCATTCTAGTCGAAACAGACGTACAGCCCTTGAAAAAAACGGATTCATCTATCGGTGTAGATTTAGGCATCACGGACTTTGCGGTTCTTTCTGATGGTCGTAAGATTGACAACAATAAGTTCACATGCAAAATGGAAAAGAGACTAAAACGTGAACAGCGAAAACTTTCAAGACGTGCGTTACATGCTAAAAATAAGGGGATTCATCTATTTGATGCCCAAAACTATCAGAAGCAAAAACGCAAAGTGGCTAGATTGCACGAAAGAGTCAGGAACCAACGAGACGATTTCCTTCACAAGTTAAGTACAGACATCATCAAAAACCACGATGTGATCTGTATCGAAGATTTGAACACCAAAGGAATGTTGCGTAATCATAAATTAGCCAAATCCATCTCGGATGTATCCTGGTCTGCCTTTGTATCGAAATTAGAATACAAAGCAAAATGGTATGGGAAAACCATTGTGAAAATAAGCAGGTGGTATCCATCTAGTCAAATCTGTTCTGAATGTGGACATCAAGAGGGCAAGAAATCTCTTGAAATAAGGGACTGGACGTGTTCTATTTGCGATAAACATCACGATCGAGATATCAATGCCAGCCAAAATATTCTAGCCGAAGGGGTAAGAACCTTCCACTTGGCTTAAACAACATACAGAACCGTAGGAATCGACGGGGATAGCTTGGTCCATAAGAGAAACCTCTGTTGGCAAAGAAAACCGCTGGCAAGTACGCTCTGTTCCCAAGAATCTCCCACTTCAAGCGTTAGCTAAGTGGCGAGTAGTTCAATTTAAATGCTGTTATAAACTATTAGAGATTCGCACCGTAATTTCGGTAAATCGCACGTTTCATTACCTATGATCATTTTTTCGCACCCTAATCCCGGCACAGCACTAGTTTCATTACCTATTCCACCTTTTTCGCACCCTAATCCCGGCACAGCACTAGTTTCATTACTAATCCCAATATATTTCCACTCTAAGCGCTTAACTTTTCAACGTAAAAAATCGATGAGAAACTCCTGCTTCTCATCGATCTAGTCTTTTACTTTTAATTAAACAAACGATCCTCGATCTTCCTTCTTAAAAAACGTCTTCATCGCATGATACACATCGCCTTTTTCCTTAAGAATGTGATGGCGGAAACGTTTGTCGTCGATACTACGATAAGAGCTCATCAAGGTTGAATGACGCGAGTATTGGTTGACTTCTCCATAGCCAAACATACTAGAAACATCCATCAGCTGATTCACAAGCTTTAAGCAGCGAGCATTATCAGATGTTAAATTATCACCATCAGAGAAATGAAAAGGATAAATATTATAACGTGTCGGATCATATTTTTCATCAATGACCTCTAATGCTTTTCGGTAAGCTGACGAACAAATCGTCCCACCACTTTCTCCTTTTGAGAAAAAGTCTTCCTCTGTAACAATTTTCGCTTCGGTATGATGGGCGATAAATTCAATATCAACTGTTTCGTATTTCGAACGTAGAAAGCGAGTCATCCAGAAGAAAAAACTTCTCGCCATATACTTTTCCCAACGTCCCATTGAACCACTTGTATCCATCATTGCAAGTACGACGGCTTTTGATTCTGGTCGTGTCACCTCAGTCCATGTTTTGAAACGCAGGTCGTCATTATTAATAGGAACAATACCTGGTCGTCCTTCTAATGAATTCCGTTTAATCGCTGAGAGAATAGTTCTTCTTTTATCAATGTTGCCCATTAACCCCTTTTTGCGAATGTCATGAAAAGCGACGTCTTCCACAACAAAATCGGCATCTTCTTTCTTTTGCAAATTTGGAAGCTCAAGTTCTTTAAATAACATTTCTTGTAATTCCATAATTGATACTTCCGCTTCAAAATAGTCTTCACCTGCTTGATCACCGGCACCTTGACCTTTCCCCGGCCCTTTTTGTGCTTGACCGTTCGGATCACGTGCCACAACATCGCCGACTTTGCTTTTACCATTTCCTTGCCCGACATGTTTATTCTTATCATAATTATAGCGAATTTTATATTCATCTAGTGACCGAATCGGAATGCGAATGACATCTTTTCCATTGGACATAACGATATTTTCTTCACTGACAAGGTCTGGTAAGTTTTTCTGAATGGCTTCCTGAACCTTCTCTTGGTGTCTACGTTGATCTTGATAGCCTTTACGATGGAGGGTCCAGTTCTCCTGAGACACGACAAAATTGTGGTTATTCCCTTTTTTCAATATGTTTCCCTCCCATTTATTTTTGCTGCTATATAAAATCTCCCAAATCAATCATTCACATGTTGTTAAACTTTCTTTTTCACACATTTTTCAACATCAGCATATACTATCTCGAATTCATTAAGACTGGATAAAAGTGACCTTTTTAAAAGGCTTACTCTATCCTATGCAAACAAGAAGTTTAGTTGCCAATAAATTCTGATAAATCGCTATTGGACAAGCCAATTATTCACTAATTCCTCTTTTCGCCTTCATGTTTCCTATTTTCAAAATCACAAAAAACCCAATTTAGTAAAGCTACATTGGGTTCCTAACACATATCTTCAAATAATCATTTCATAATCCCTACTTCAGTTATAGGCCAAAAACGCAAATCGACTTTCCCCACAATTTCATCCTGATTTATCGGACCGAGGCGCCGACTATCTGTACTATTCGGTCGATTATCCCCTAAGACAAAAACATGATTGTCAGGAATTACACCATAATAATAAAAATCTTGAGTATAGTATGGACCATATTCTTTTTTTCTGTCCTCTAAAAACGGCTCCTCTACTGGCAAACCATCAATATATAAAACATCATCTAAATACATAATCGTCTCACCAGGTAAGCCAATCACTCGCTTAATATAATCATCCTCTTCGTTTGCATGGAAAACAATCATATCGAATCGTTTTGGCTTTAAAAATTCATAGCCTACTTTATTTACTATAAAACGCTCTCCATCATAGGCAGTAGGCATCATTGATTCTCCACTCACTTCATAACTAGCAAATAAAAAAGTACGGATAATAATGGCCAATAATAACGCTAATAAAATCGCTTTTAAACCTTCAATCCAATGGTCTTGTTCGGAATACATCTCGTTCTCCTTTACTTTAACCTTCTTCTATAATTTAACATTTCGAATGCAATTGAACAAGACAAATAGACCTTATGAACTTCATATTTTTCTATTAGGTTGAAACCTTAATCTAAGATTAGTTTCTTGAACGAAAATAACCTCCCTCTGAACGAGATGTTCAAATGAAGGTTATTTCCTCACATTACCTTTTAGCGATTAAGCAAACTTCCGACATAACGTAATAATTCATTAGCTGAAACTGAATTATAACCATGCTCATCAATCAAGCGTGCAATGACCTCATTAATTTTCTTCAACTGTGATTCGTCAGGTGTTTTCGTTGAAGTTGTAATTTTGACAATATCTTTTAAATCAGCGAATAGCTTTTTCTGGATCGCTTCACGTAGACGCTCATGAGAGTTATAATCAAACTTTTTCCCTTTTCTTGCATAGGCAGAAATTCGAATCAATATCTCTTCACGGAATGCCTTTTTCGCATTTTCTGAAATACCAATTTGTTCTTCAATCGAACGCATCAACTTCTCATCTGGTGTCATTTCTTCCCCAGTTAATGGGTCGCGTAATTTATTTTTATTACAATACGCCTCGACATTGTCTAAGTAGTTATCCATTAAGGTCACAGCGGATTCATCATAAGAATAGACAAACGCTTTTTGCACTTCACTTTTCGCAAGGGCATCATATTCTTTTCTTGCCGTCGAGATAAAATCACGATAGCGCTCACGGTCCTCTTTTGTAATCGAGGCGTGTTGGTCAAGTCCTTCTTTAATAGAACGAAGCACATCTAAAGCATTTATCGATGTTAATTGCTTCCGAATAATAGCAGAAGAAATCCGATTAATGACATAACGAGGGTCAATTCCACTCATTCCTTCATCAGGATACTCCTCCTTTAATTCCTGTAAGTCTTGAAGGTTAAAGCCTTCTACATTTTCACCATCATATAATCTCATCTTCTTTACTAAATCAATACCTTGCTTTTTAGGCTCTTTCAATCTCGTTAATATCGTAAAAATCGCTGCCACCCTTAACGCATGTGGAGCAATATGAACATGTGATAGATCACTATCTTCAATCATTTTTTTATAAATTCGTTCTTCCTCTGTAACCCGAAGATTATAAGGAACCTTCATCACAATAATACGCGAGTGTAGGGCTTCATTTTTTTTATTTGAAATAAATGACTTATACTCCGATTCATTCGTATGAGCCACAATTAACTCATCCGCACTAATTAAAGCAAATCGTCCTGCTTTGAAATTACCTTCCTGTGTTAATGAAAGCAAGTGCCATAAGAATTTTTCATCACATTTTAACATCTCTTGAAATTCCATCATCCCTCGGTTCGCTTTATTCAGCTCCCCGTCAAACCTGTATGCACGTGGGTCGGATTCAGATCCATATTCAGCAATCGTTGAAAAGTCAATACTACCTGTTAAATCGGCAATGTCTTGAGACTTTGGATCAGATGGACTAAACGTACCAATACCTGTTCGTTTATCTTCAGAGAAAAAGATTCGCTCAACCATAACATCTTCAATTCGTCCCCCGTACTCCTCTTCCAACCTCATCATATTTAATGGAGACAAATTCCCTTCAATTTTAATGCCGTATTCCTCTTGAAAATCCTTCCTTAAATGCTGTGGAACAAGATGAAGTGGGTCTTCATGCATCGGACAACCTTTAATCGCAAAAACCGCTCCACCTTCCGTTCTAGAATATTTTTCTAATCCCCTTTTTAACATCGTGACAAGAGTCGATTTCCCTCCACTGACGGGTCCCATTAATAATAAAATCCGCTTTCTGACGTCCAATCGTTTAGCAGCAGAGTGGAAATACTCCTCCACTAAACGTTCAATGGATTCTTCTAACCCATAAATCTGATCTTTAAAAAACAAATATTCCTTATTCCCATCAACCTCTTCTACGCCAGCATCCTTTATCATGTGATAGACACGTGAATGTGCAGTTTGAGCCACCCATGGCTTTTCCTTAAGCAATTGCAAATAATCAGCAAATGTCCCTTCCCACTTCAAACGCTCTTCTTCTTCTCGGTATTTTTCAATTTTTTTTAATATCTCCATTTCACGTACCTCCATCCTCGTGGTCAAGTGCGAGATTAATAAAACTTATGCAATGCTGAACATGAACATGCATCCCTTTTCAAAAAGCAATGTCCTAATTTTTTATGACAACTATTTTTAAATTCCTTTAAAAAGTTTCAGAAAAAGAACTACATACCCGCTAAATCAGTCATGCTACAATAGTTAAAAAGAATGAAGAGAGGACTTTTAGAATGAAGATGGGGACTGGCTGGTTTATGACTTTCCTTATGCTAGCAGGACTTTTATTTTTATTAACAGAAACAGCATCAGAATTATTAGCAGCGAAGTCATTAGAAACCGTCATTAATGAAAGAGTCAACTTAACAGACATTGAATTAACTCAAAACAGTTATATATTAGAACAACATTCTCAAATTATCTCTGAAATATATTCGGATGAAAACCGAATATATTTACCTTATGAGGCCATTCCTCAAACTTTTATTGACGCTTTTATTGCGACAGAGGATCACCGTTTTTTTGAACACCAAGGCTATGATTTGCCCTCGATCTTTCGAGCCGTTAGCGTTAATTTTAAAAATAATGACATTGAGGAAGGAGCTAGTACGATTACGCAACAGCTCGTACGCAACTTATATTTATCTCACGATGTAAGTTATGAACGGAAATTTACAGAAGTCCTCTATGCATCTAAAATGGAAAAAAAATATACAAAAGAAGAAATTATTGAACTTTATTTAAATACAATCTTTTTTCACAACCGAGTCTACGGAATTGAGTCTGCGAGTCAATTTTATTTCAGTAAATCAAGCGACCAATTATCATTGGCTGAGGTTGCTTTTTTAACTGCCGTACCAAACAATCCATCGTATTATAATCCGCTCAACCATAGTGATAGAACTCATTTAAGAAAAGATTGGGTCCTAGAAAAAATGGCGGAATATGGAGCGGTTGACGCTAAGCAATTAGAGAAAGCAAAACAAGAAGAAATTGTTTTAAATGTTAAAGAACGCATCGATTTATTTCCTGATTATGTTACCTTTGTCCTCGATGAATTTACTGATTTGATTGCGACTAATGAAGGGTATTTAACACAAATGGAAAAAGCAGAAACAGAGGAGGGGCGTCAAGAAATATCCGCTCAATTAAACGAACGGGTTAATGAAGTCATGAACCAAGGTATTCAGATCAAAACCGCTCTCGATTCCAATATTCAACATAAAGCAATCCAAGCATTTGAGACTCATCTCGGACAAACTGATATTCAAGGGGCTGCTACTGTCATTGACCATCAAAATGATACGATCCTTGCCATCACAGGAGGGAGGAATTATCAAAAATTTGATTTCCACCGTGGCTTTCAAAGCTTTAGACAGCCTGGTTCAGCCTTGAAACCTTTACTCGTATTCGCTCCTTATTTAGAAGAGTCAGGGGCTTCACTTGCAACAACAGTCAATGCAAACAATGTTTGTTATGTTCAAAATGGAAGAGATTATTGTCCTAAAAACTATGGTGGTGGTGAGTATGGACATGTAACGCTCACTCAAGCCTTTCAACATTCCTATAACACTCCAGTGATAAGATTAATGGATCAAATCGGTATAAACACAGCCTTTTCTTATTTAGAACCTTTTTCATTTGAAAAAGTTGTTGAGCAGGACTACCAACTCGCTTCAGCTATTGGTGGCCTCACTTATGGCTTTTCCCCTTTAGAGATGACTCGAGCTTATTCAAGTTTTGCTAAAAAAGGGAGCTACACCCCTGCCCGTGCAATCGAATTTGTGACAGACTTAGAGGGTAATCGCTTGTATGAATGGGAAAAACGTGAAACTAATGTTTGGAGTGAGGAAACAAATGAAAAAATGCGCGCCCTGCTTGCAGCCGTCATCACGAGTGGAACAGGACAGAGAGCCGCTTTCTCCACCTCTTATATTGGAGGCAAAACAGGAACAACGAACAATTATTATGATCTCTGGTTTGTAGGCTTAACAGAAGACTATACAGCGGGTGTTTGGATCGGCAAAGATATTGGAGCAAGTTTATTAAATGTCAATTCACGCCAACCTCAAATCTCGATTTGGAAAGATATCGTCCAACCATAGCTGAAACAAGGCGTTCAACTTAGCAAATGAAATAGAGGCTGAGACATAACTGACTAAAGAAAGTAGAAAATGAGTCAAATGACATATTTGGGTTATTTACCGGTTCCATGTTTCTCCGTTATAAGCCTTGTCACTTCACTCTATTACCTACAAGTATAAATACAGAGATTACCCTGTACCCTAGCGGACGGAAACATGCGGAGACTCCCGTGGGAAGTAGTGGCAGAACCGAAATCCACTAGCGAAGCTAGTTAGTTCGGTGCCACCCCACAGGACGCGGAGCATGATTTTCGGGAGCGGTGAATAGAGCTCAACACATGGCTACTCATTATCTCTCTAATAAAATTAATGAAAGCCGGTGAAATTTCACCGGCTTTTTCATATCAGAGAAAGGTTTTGTCCCAACCTCCAATAAAAAAAACAGTTTACCCCATTTTGGAGTATCACCAGAGTGTCTTTTAGCCTTCTTTATTAAGGCAAGCTTGCAATAAAGCTATTATAAAGCTTGATTGCCGCATATAAAATCAACAGTAAAAAACCAGTCCAAAAAATAACATGGAAAAAGACCATCCCACACATTCCAATAAAGGAAATCGAATCACTTACTTTATAAACAAAATAAGTAAAATAAATAAAACAAGCGAGGATAAATAGTATGAGTAGCCATAACCAAGAATAAGCTAAAAACAACGAAATAATTCCACAAAGTAAAAATATCCACGAACCCGTCCGAACTTTTATAAGCTCCTTTCCCTCTTCATCCTTTGAGAAAAAAAGCATCGATAATTGAAAAACGGTATCCGCAATTAATTTTAAAGCGGAAAAAACCATAAAGAAAATTAATACTAGTAAAAATAATAATGTTAATTTAATCCCATTTTCTGAAAAGAATTCTCTCATGCCGTCATATAAGCCATAATCGACTAATTGCTCTAAAATAAATCCTTGCACATATAAAGCAAACGACAAGCTAAAGAGCATAATTGAAATTAAAGGAAAATGACTCGTAATATAACGATTGGACACTCTTATGTCCCCCTAATCTATTTCTCTTTACATAATGTACATTGTTTTTGGAAACGATAATGATAATGATTTTGTCAAAATTAAGCTTGATAATCCATTTCTTTTTCTTTCTTAATCCTTTATAATAGTCATAGTTAACTTTTCCAGTGTGCTCAATAAATTCGATAAAGTTTCACTGAATACTTTATACGATTTGAATGGAACCTGTACATAAAGGGAGGCATATTTATCATGAATACACTTTTAATCCTTGGTGTCAGTGTTGTTTTTCTAATTGCTATCTTTACAGCCGGTTATGAAGACAACCCACACAAGAAGTAACAAAAGAAAAAGGTAGGGACAAAACTACCTAAAAAAGAGTTGGATGACTAAAATGATGGTCATCTAACTTTTTTTATTGTAAATTCCTTATTTTATATTCAAATAAGAATGGAAGGGTTCAGAAGTATCAAAGGATAAACCCTCTATCTTAGTGGACGAAAACATGCGGAGACTCCCGTGGGAGCTAGTGGCAAGGCCGAAATCCACTAGTGAAACTAGTTAGTTCGGCGCCACCCCACAGGACGCGGAGCATGATTTTCGGGAACGGTGAGTAGAACACTATTCACTGCAATTCCAATAAATATAACCTGCTTTACGTATCAGAGGAGTTTTTTTCAAAGCCTCTTTCATTTAAGAAAAGCTTTAACTATTTCCTTATATTAGGACAGACCTTTAAACCCTTGCTGGCGAATCGCTTCGTATATGATAATTGCTGCTGTATTCGACAAGTTTAAAGAGCGAATTTTATCCGTCTGAGGAATTCTGAAGCATCTATCTTTATGCTGCTCAATAATTTCACGTGGAATCCCCGTTGTTTCACGACCAAAAATAAAGAAATGATCTTTTTGTTCATCCGTATAATCAAATTCACTATAATTTTTTGTTCCAAATGTCTCAATAAAATAAAACTCTCCCTGTGAATATGTAGTAAACAATTCATCTAATGAATCGTAATAATTAATTTTGACATCTGGCCAATAATCACAGCCAGCCCTTTTTAACATCTTATCTTCTGTCGAAAAGCCTAATGGCCTAATTAAATGCAGTGTCGTATTTGTTCCGACACAAGTACGTGCAATATTTCCTGTATTTGCTGGAATTTCTGGCTGATAAAGAACAACATGTAAACCCAAATTAAGCACTCCTCTTCTTACATGAACTAAATAAAACTCATTATACCTATTATAGCAAATGAGTTTCAACTAAACAGATGCTTTTTCAAATTGAATTGGAGGCGACAGAAATCTTTTATCTTCTCCCCCGTCGCCTAATAATCCAATGTCACTCACTCCTTCCCCACTTCAAAAAATTAAGCCTTTAATCATCCAATATATGAAAAAATTTGTATTTAATTTCTGGAGTCCATGCGGTTGAATCTTCGTAAGCCCAGTAGCGCATTCGACTATTAGTCGTTTGGGCATTGACAAGAGGTTCCCCATTAAAGTCCTTCGCTACAACGATCGTATTATGTTGCCAGACACCATCACCATCAAAATCATAACAAATAACATCACCAGGAATTAACTCACGGGCACTAGACTTTTCCTGTCCCCGAAGTCCCACCGTCGATCCACTTAAGTACCATCTAAATGAATGTGCCACTGACCAACTAAAGCTCCAATTATTATTTTGATACCACCAACCATTTGAACGATTAGGATACCCTCTCATTGGGGCACCGCCCGCCCTCATACATTGAGAAATAAAATTCGTACAGTTATCGGTGAATTTTCGATATTCCGGATTATAATCATTCCACCAAAGTTCTGCGTATCGAACTGCCTCCATTCGATTAAAAGGAGCCCGCTCATCTTTTTTGAAGTGCTGCCGTTTTTGTTCATCTTCCTTTTGTCTCATTAGTGGTAAAGGTTGATGCTCAGATAAAAAGGGAAGCGCTCTCTTTTGCAATAAATCTACATTAGTTAAAGGTTTCTCCTCTCCACCTCGAGTCGCTTGACGTTTCTCCTGATGATAAGGAGGTATGAATTCACGGTCATCAACTAATTGCTTTTTTTCAAAAATCGCCTTCCGATATTCTACCTTCTCCTCTAAATAAAGCTTCCCTCTTTGTTTATAGAGCTGCTCATAATGAGAAGCATAGAAAAAATGGGTTTGTAAATCAAGCTTATTCTTTGAGAGAATCTTCCCTTTTACATGAGAACGAACAAGTTCAACCCCACGCCTCTCGTTTGATTCTCTCTTTCTTTCTAATAAATCCAATTCCCCAGGTACAATAAAAAAGTCTTCCTTTTGAAGAAAACCACGATTACGATCATCAATTAATTTTTTAATTTTTGTTCAAGCAACCGTATCACCTCACTTTTTAAAACCTTATGAGCTAAAGTCTCAAATCATGAACAGAGTGTTTTTCACCAAAAAAAAGAACCTCTACATAAAGAGGTCCCCAACTTGTTTATTTATGAAGATAACTTCGCTAATGAGCCTTCAAGCATAAGTAAGTGCTCTTTTTTATCAAGACCGCCACCATAACCAACCATATTTCCATTACTACCAATCACTCGGTGGCAAGGAATAATAATTGGAAGTGGATTTTGATTATTGGCTCCTCCAATGGCTCGAACTGCTTTTGGAGATCCAATCATTTCAGCAACCGCTTTATAAGAACTAGTCTCTCCATATTCAATCTTCATTAAGGCATTCCAAACCTTTTGTTGAAAAGCGGTACCATGTAAATCAATCGCTACATCAAAATATTTTCTTTCCCCATTAAAATATTCATTTAACTGCTTTTTTACTTCCGTTAATGTATCATTACACGAGACATATTCACCTTTTAAGCCAAGCTTTTTTAATCGTGCATTTAATGATGCTGTGCTTTTGTCAAAACTACCAAAATGGATATGACACACGCCTTTATCTGTTGCTAAAATCGTTAGTGGACCGATAGGACTATTCATTTCATCTTGAAATATGCAGTTTTGCGTCGTCATAATATCCCTTCTTTCCTACTCGTTTGTTCCTACTGATTTTACCTCAAACATTCATTTGATTTCCATCAGTAAAATTCGTATTTTCAAGCAAATTCAGCCCTTTTTCTATTTCTACTAACACCTGTTCATCTTTTTCCTTCTCTTTGGCTGTTTTAAGCCAAATCTCTCCTTCTACATGACCGATCTTCCCTATAGCCCAAGCAGCTGTGCCTCGAATAACAGGCCTCGGATCTTCTTTCAACAATTTTTTTAACACTGGCAAAGCGTTTTTATCTTTAAAATGTCCTAAAGCTAAAATCGCATTTCTTTGTATCGGTTTTTTCCCTCTCCACGCTCCCGACACATGGCCAAACTTTTCTTTAAATTCTCTATTGCTCATTGTTAATAATGGGATTAATTTCGGTTTCGCTATTTCCGGGTCAGGTTCAAGTTCGGGATGACGGTGTTCATCAATCCCCTTATTTTTAGGACAAACTTGCTGACATGTATCACAACCATAGAGGCGATTTCCGATCTTTTTCCGGTACTCATCCGCAATAAATCCTTTTGTTTGTGTAAGAAATGCGACACATTTTTGTGAATCCAATTGTCCACCTTGTATAAGTGCTCCGGTTGGACATGCATCAATACACTTCGTACAGCTCCCACATTGGTCAGTAATCGGGGTATCAGGTTCAATCGCAACCGTTGTAATAATATTTCCTAAGTAAACATAGCTTCCAAATTCAGGAGTGATTATTGCACAATTTTTAGCACTCCAACCAATCCCCGCTCGTTCGGCTACTGCTCGATCTGAGAGCACTCCCGTATCAACCATTGAGACCGTTTTAGCATCTGGAACTTTCGCTTTAATAAATTCCTCTACTTTTCCTAAACGCTCTCTTAGAACGTCATGATAGTCCATCCCCCCATGAAGCCCGACAGAAAATGCCTCTTCTTTCTTCTTTTGTGCTCTTAGGTGGATTTTTCATTTTAGATGGATATGCTACAGCAATTGAAATAATTGTTTGAGCTTTCGGTAATGTTAACGATGGATCGACTCTTTTCTCAATATCAGACTCTTCAAATCCTGATTGATAGCCTAATTCCCTTTGTTTAATAAGTCGCTCTTTTAATGTAGTAAAGGGATCAGCTGAGGCAAAACCAATTTTATCAATCCCGATACTGACACTATATGCAAGCAGCTCTTTTTTTAACTGGGCGTTTATCATTTCATTTTCACCTTACTTCTAAAAAATCTCGAAACATTAAGTATAACAAACTTTCCAAATGGTCCTTAACACAATTTATGGTAGAATATGAACAAAACGCTAAGGAGGCTACGAATGATTTCTTATAAAATCGATCCGACACTTTTTACTCATATCCCTACTTTCAAAATAGGTTTGGTTACATACCATCATATCGTGATTAGTGATTCACCTCAAATGTTAAAAGGAAGACTACAATTTTTTCAAGAAACATTAAGAATCGATTTAGAAGATAAACCTATCACAGACTTCCCTGGCATCATCAGCTGGCGTGAAACATTCAAAAAACTAAGTATTTCTCCATCAAAGTATCGTCCTTCATCAGAGGCTTTATTCCGTCGCATCAAAAAAGGGGAATTTATATCAGCTGTTCATTCAGCTGTTGATATAAATAACTTTTTCTCGTTAAAATATGAAATTCCTATCGGGATTTATAATTTGGAGCAAATCGAAGGAAATATCGTCATCCGTTTAGGGAAAGAGTCAGACAAATATTTCGGCTTAAATGGACGTGAACAATCAATGAGTGGAAAATTAATAAGCTCAGATGAGGCTGGAGCTTTTGGCAGTCCGATTGTCGACTCCAAAAAAACGAAAACAACTGTAGATACAACAAACGCTATCCAAATCTTTTATTTACGCTCCGAAATGTCGGAAGAAGAATCATTAGAACTTCTTCATGCAAGTGCCAAGATGTTTGAACAAATCCATGGTGGTACGTCTACTGTCACTCTTTTAAGCTCATCAAAGAATAGTGTGATCGTTTAATTTTTTTGAGTTTATGGTTTATTATTTCTCATTTGAGGGAACATGTATATTGAGAACAATTAATCTAGCTACGCCCGTTAGAAGCTCGAGAAAAATCGGGCGTCCTATCAAGTCAAAATGCGACTTTTTAGTCCGCCCTGTATTTTTTCTCGCTTCTAGGCAAACAGGCTTCGCTTTATAATTAAGGAGGACGATTAAATGAGTCACGATAAAGTATCAACTATTTTAAACAAACAAGTAGCAAACTGGAGTGTTCTATTTATCAAATTGCATAACTACCATTGGTATGTTAAAGGTCCTCAATTTTTCACGTTACACGAGAAATTTGAAGAATTATATAATGAAGCAGCTACACATATTGATGAGATAGCAGAACGACTCTTAGCGATAAAAGGAAAACCGGTCGCAACGATGCAGGAGTACTTGGAAACAGCCTCTGTTAAAGAAGCAAAAAAAGAGTTAACAGCAGATGATATGGTATCCGATATTGTCGAGGACTTTAATATCCTCATCGATGAATTAAAAGAAGGAATGGAAGCTGCTGAAGAATTAGGCGACGAAACAAGTGCTGACATGTTACTTGCAATCCACCAATCATTAGAAAAACATAACTGGATGTTACGCTCATTTTTAAAATAAAATGACATTTAAAAAAACGATAATCGGGGACAGAGCCGATTATCGTTTTTTGAATGCTTTGGATGAGATGGATTCCCACTTGTCTCCTCCTGACACATTTCCATAAAACTAATAAATCATTTTTCCTAAAGGACCTTGCTCATCAATAATATCTTCAAGTGCATAGACCGAAATTGGAAAATACGTCAGTCCATATACATAAGCTTGGAGCTCATATAATTGAAAATAAATAACGAGCGATTTATCAGCTACATAAAAATATTGATTTGGATGAATGCCTTTAAATTCATTTAGCAAATCCATATCCCGTGACTTAATCTGTTCTCGAATTAAATGATTAATTCGTTCCTGATATTTGGCTCCCTTTTTAAATAAATCTTTTAATGCATATACTTTCCCACTCTCAACATCCATCGTTAAAGAGCGAACCATTGTCAGACCATGTGCTCCACCTGAATAAGAGTAATGACTATTCGTCAAGCTCAAAATATTTTGTTGGTTATTTTTCAAATCAAATCCACCTGTTATTTCAGTTTGAGGGTTTTCTAAATAACCTTGCTTCCGAATCATCCGATACACTTGAGTTTCAATTCGTTCATTTAAATTTTTTTCAATCGTTCGATTAGATAAACCTGTAATCTGTGGAAAATAAATATCTATCCTTGGCTCGACAATATGTCTTGATTTAATTCCAACCGGCAAAATGGAAGTATTCACCAGAATTTCCCCCTTCATTATACAATCTAAATAGGCTACTGTTCATATGTATGCAGCTTTCTCTCTCATATTGTACAAATCAAAGGATTCACCAAAATAATCGAAATTTTCTTATCTTTCTGTGGTATGATTGGAAAAATCTAATCTATCGGAGGTTAAATTATGATTGTAGAAGCTGTATTTTTATTTATTAAATCTGGACAGGAGGAAAGTTTTGAACAAAGCTTTTCAGAAGCAGCCCCCATTATTTCGAGCATGAATGGTTATCTTTCACACCGCCTGCAACGCTGCCTAGAAACAAAAGGAAAGTATTTATTAACAGTCGAATGGGAACGATTAAAAGATCATACAATTGGCTTTAGACAATCACCAGAATATCTAAACTGGAAAGAAAAACTCCACCATTATTACGAGCCTTTTCCAGAGGTTGAACATTTTACGATTATTCATTCGTAAATAGGGTGCCATTCTAAAAAACACTTGTAGTTAGTACTTGTCTTATTGTGTCTACTCCACTAACTGCATGCCCACAGCAATAGCAGGTGAGCCGGGAGCCTCTCGCCATGGTGCGGGGTCTCCCGTGTTTCACTATTGTACCCCCTGAAAAAGTCCTTTTGTTTTTTTAGAGAAGGCTGGGGCAAAACCCATCTTTGACATAAAAAAGCCGGTGAAATTTGACCAGCTTTCATCCATTTTATTAGAGAGATAATGAATAGCCATGTGTTGAGCTCTATTCACCGCTCCCGAAAATCATGCTCCGCTAGAGGACAGGGTAATCTCCATTTTTTACTTTCTAAAGCCTAGTTATGTCCCAGCCTCTCTCTTTTTCGTATATAATGCATGTACTAATTCTGTACAGGTGATGTTAAAATGATTAAAGGACAAGACTCCATCCCTCTTAGCCCATATATGGCACTCTATGATCTTGTGGTACCTAAAGACAATATGCTTCGTAAAATGAATGAACAAGTCGATTGTCCTCTTTGTTATGCATGAATACAGCTACAAACTACAAGAATTTCGCTCTCATTAAGAACCTTAAACATGAAACCATTATCCTAGGCAAAGAGAGATATATTAAAAAAGGCATAGTCTTTGATTATTGTGAGATTAAATATTTTTCTTTGAAAATTGGACTCAGTTCACTCCATACATCAAACTTATTATTATCTAAATCATAAAAAACAAAATTTCTACCAGAGTGTCCTCTATTTTCAATGTCTCCAACTCTTATCTCATTCTCAATAAAACCCTTACGAACCGCTTCCAGTGCATCTAATCCATTCACTTCAAAAGTTAAAGAAAAACGTTCTTGACCAAAAATATCTATGAAATTAGAACTTTGATTTTCAATTGATTTAACTAAAAAAATACTTTGATTAGCAAGATCTAAAATCGCTTTGTCTTCATCTTTATAATTTAACTCCGCACCTAATTTATTTACATACCAATCAGATGAGATTTCTACATTGGTTACTGGAATATAAGTAGTTCCAATCCTCAATAATTTTTCACTCATATTTAAAGCCCCCCTAATTTTTTACAACAAAAACTCAATTCTCTTTATGGACATTTCTCCTTCTAACCTTCTATTGCTTATTCTGATTTATTTAAACTACTTCTTTTTGAAGTAAACTGCCCGTTAGTTGAATAATAAATATATAGCTAATGATACTGTAAAAAAGTAAATAAATCCCTTTACTTTTTTCAGTCGTTTTCAAGATTTAAAACATAATTGATTGGCCTTTATAATCATAATACGTATGGTGTGTGTCGAAAGGTTTTGTTCCTTCTATCCAATTTAAAATTTCATCAGCTACATCAGTTATTTCAGAATTCACCCTGTAGCCACTAAACGGTTTCTGAATAGAGCCCGGATGAATGGAAAGCACATTTAAATCAGGATATCCTTTTTTCAGTTTTTCCGAAAACATGTTTAAGGCCGCTTTCGACATGCCATAAAAATAGTCACCTCGACTTGCATTAGAAATACTACCTTGCTCGGATGAAATATTTATGCATGAACGATTTCTCCCTGATAATAACGGGAAAAAGTGCTTAACAACACGCATTGGTCCAATAGAATTAACTTCAAAAGCAACAATCGCCTCATCAAAGTTCAAATTTTCAAGCTCACTCTCTCTAGAAATAAAAATACCTGCACTATTAACAATCGAATCTAAATGAATCCCCCAATTTTGAACTTCTTTTTTTCCCTCATTTAAAGACTTCTCACTCGTAACATCCAAATATAACAACCGAACCTGGTCCGGATGTTGATTAATTAATTCCTTTAATTCTCTCAATTTCGAATGAGGCGAACGAACAGCAGCAATCATCGTATGACCTCGTTCAACTCCTTTTTGAACAAGAGCCAAGCCTAACCCTCTGTTTGAACCAGTCACAAGAATATTCATTTTAATCCCCCATCTCTTTTATTAATCAAAAACAAGGAACACCTATACTCAAACTCACACCTGTTATATAATAATATTCTCTTTATTCTGAAAATTTTCCTTCCCTTTTATAAAAGTTCAATGTAGATTAACTGACATTGAACTACTCGCCACTTAGCTAACGCTTGAAGTGGGAGATTCTTGGGAACAGAGCGTACTTGCCAGCCGATTTCTTTGCCGACAGAGGTTTCTCTTATGGACCAAGCTATCCCCGTCGATTCCTACGGTTCTGGATGTTGTTTTAAGCCGTGTGGAAGGTTCTTAACCCTTCAGCTAGAATATTTTGGCTGGCATTGATATCTCGATCGTGATGTTTATCGCAAATAGGACACGTCCAATCCCTTATTTCAAGAGATTTCTTGCCGTCTTGATGTCCACATTCGGAACAGATTTGACTAGATGGATACCACCTGCTTATTTTCACGATGGTTTTCCCGTACCATTTTGCTTTGTATTCTAAATT
>NZ_ALPT02000082.1 GCF_000292245.2 Alkalihalobacillus alcalophilus ATCC 27647 = CGMCC 1.3604
ATAGCCATTGAAACCTTCATATGGATGGTTTGTTTTTGCCTTCTAAGTAGCTGGTTGCCTTTTTTTAGAAGAGTTACTTAAATTAACCCTATATATGAATTTTGCGTGACACTGTGCTCTTCAAAAAAAAACAGGTTCGCTTTCACCTTGAAATAGAAGCGATTTTGAGATATATTCGTAATGGAAAAAAAGGTTCGTTTGGGAGGATGCAATGAGTAATCGATATGCTATTATATTAGCAGCAGGTCAAGGTACACGGATGAAATCAAAGCTGTACAAAGTTCTTCATCCTGTTTGTGGAAAACCAATGGTTCAACATGTAGTGGATCAAGTAAATCGCGTAGGCTTTGACGAAAAGATAGCCATTGTCGGTCATGGTGCAGAAGTCGTTCAAGAAGTGCTTGGTGATCAAGTTTCTTATGTTGTTCAAGAGAAGCAATTAGGGACGGGTCATGCTGTTTTGCAAGCAGAACAATTATTAGCAGATAAAAAAGGTACAACAGTTGTTTTATGTGGAGATACACCACTTTTAACAGAAGAGACGATTGATCAGTTACTACAAGCTCACGAAAAGGAATCAGCAAAAGTCACGGTTTTAACAGCTATTGCTGCCGATCCTACTGGTTATGGAAGGGTTATCCGAAATCAACAAGGACTTGTTGAACGAATTGTGGAACAAAAAGATGCGTCAGAAGAAGAAAAACAAGTGAACGAGATCAATACAGGAACTTACTGCTTTGATAATGAAACATTATTTGCGGCTTTACAAAAAGTAGGTAATGACAATGCACAAGGTGAATACTATTTGCCAGATGTTGTTGAGATTGTTCAATCTAGTAGTGGTAAGGTTGCGGCTTTCCAAGCGAACACGATGGAAGAGACGATGGGAATTAATGATCGTGTCGCCCTTAGTGCGGCAGAAGCGATTATGAAGAAAAGAACAAATGAAAAATGGATGCGGTCTGGTGTTACGATTATTGATCCAAGTCAAACGTATATTTCAACAGATGCTACAATTGGTCCAGATACCGTTATTTATCCCGGAACAATGATTAATGGTCAGACAATAATTGGAGCTGATTGTTTGATTGGCCCTAATAGTGAATTGACTAATAGCCAAATTGGAAACAATACGATCGTGAAACAGTCTGTCGTTTCCGATAGTGAGATTGGTGACGATGTTCAAATTGGTCCTTTTGCTCATATTCGACCGCAATCAATTTTGAAAGATGAGGTAAAAATTGGAAACTTTGTCGAAGTGAAAAAAGCAACCATTGGCAAAGGAAGTAAAGCCTCGCATTTGAGCTATATTGGTGATGCCGAAATCGGTCAAGATGTGAACTTTGGTTGTGGAGCGATTACGGTTAATTACGATGGGAAAAGCAAGTATTTAACTAGTGTTGGAGATAGAGCATTTATTGGCTGTAATGCTAATTTAATTGCACCCGTTACGATTGGGGCGGATACATTGGTTGCGGCAGGATCGACGATTACCGATGATGTACCAAGTCGTGCGTTATCGATTGCACGTGCACGACAAACAAACAAAGAAAATTATCAGAAATAAATTTATCTGAACGAAAATTGTGGAGGGAACGACATGCCTAAATATAGCGATCCAAGTTTAAAGGTTTTTACGTTAAATTCTAATAAAGGGTTGGCCCATGAAATAACGGAACATATTGGTGTGACAATGGGTAAAAGTTCGGTTATGCGCTTTAGTGATGGGGAAGTTCAAATCAATATTGAAGAAAGTATTCGTGGTTGTGATGTTTATTTAATCCAATCGACATCGGCTCCGGCAAATGAGCATATTATGGAGCTTTTAATTATGATCGACGCTTTGAAGAGAGCATCAGCTAAAACGATTAATATTGTCATGCCTTATTATGGATATGCACGTCAAGATCGTAAAGCACGTGCTCGTGAGCCGATCACTTCTAAACTTGTAGCAAACTTATTAGAGACGGCAGGAGCGACTCGTGTTTTAACTTTGGATTTACATGCTACTCAAATTCAAGGATTCTTTGATATTCCAGTTGACCAATTAATGGGTGTGCCTATTTTATCTGATTACTTTAAAGAAAAACAATTAGAAGATGTCGTAATTGTTTCTCCTGACCATGGTGGAGTAGTACGTGCTCGTAAAATGGCGGATCGTTTAAAAGCACCGATTGCGATTATTGATAAACGTCGTCCGAAACCGAATGTATCTGAAGTTATGAATATCGTTGGTCATATTGAAGGAAAAACGGCGATCATAATTGATGATATTATTGATACAGCTGGAACGATTACTTTAGCTGCCAATGCTTTGATTGAGCATGGTGCAAAAGAAGTATATGCTTGCTGTACCCACCCTGTTTTATCTGGTCCGGCGATTGAGCGTATTAAAAATTCTAAAATTAAAGAGTTGGTAGTGACGAATTCAATTGTTCTACCAGAAGATAAACAAATTGATAAAATTACACCGTTATCGGTTGGCCCACTTATGGCAGAGGCGATTATTCGTGTCCATGAGCATGCTTCAGTAAGTACATTATTTGATTGAGCACTAGAAACTTCCAGTATTTTTTTGAAAACGGGTTTGAATCTCATTGATTAGGGGAACACATATGTAGAGAGAATATTTGTGTAAATCTAACTTGAGGTGATAAAAATGGCTACAGTATTAAAAGCAAATCGACGTGAAAACTTACAAGGGTCTACGACAAGGAAGTTACGTAAAGAAGGCTTTTTACCAGGTGTTTTATATGGAAATAAAATTGATAGTCAACCCGTATCCGTCGAGTCTGTTGATTTTTTAAAAACAGTTCGTGAAGTGGGGAAAAACGGAATTTTCTCATTGGACGTAGATGGAGGTAAAAAACATCAAGTCATGCTATATGATTTACAGACGGATCCAATCAAAAATGAATTTGTTCATGCTGATTTTTTTGAAGTTGATATGACATCGGAAATTGAAGCTGAGGTTTCCATTCATTTAATAGGGGACTCACCTGGAGCAAATGCAGGTGGAATTGTTGCTCATATGATGCATACGGTTGTTGTTCATTGTCTACCTTCAGACATTCCAGAAAACATCGAAGTCGATATTTCATCTTTACATATCGGTGATGCTATCCAAATTGCCGATATCCGTGAACGAGTTTCTGTCGACATTAAAAATGAAGACGAGGAAACGATCGTGACCGTTCAGGCCCCAGCAGCAGAAGTTGATCCAGATGAGCCTGTGGAGGCTGAGGCAGAACCAGAAGTAATTAATGAAAAATCTGAAGATGAATAAGTAACATTTACTTAAAAACATGATAAAATAAATCGTAAAAGGTATAGTCTTCTGACTATACCTTTTACTGAATGAACGAGTGTTAGGGGCGGTATTCAATGAAGTTAATCGTTGGGCTAGGAAATCCAGGCGAAAAATATGCTGGAACAAGGCATAATATTGGTTTTGATATTATTGATTCTTGTGCAAAAACATTAGGAATTGAATTGAATCAAGCAAAATTTAAAGGGATTTATGGTACCGGTATCGTTAATGGCGAGAAAGTGTACTTATTAAAACCACTTACATATATGAATTTATCAGGCGAATCAGTTAGGCCTTTAATGGATTATTTTCAGATTCCGTTGGAAGATCTCGTCGTTATATATGATGACTTAGATTTACCAGCTGGAAAAATTCGTTTAAGAAAAAAAGGAAGTGCTGGTGGGCATAATGGGATTAAATCATTAATCCAACATTTAGGAACACAGGAATTTAACCGAATTCGTGTTGGAGTCGATCGCCCGAAAAATGGTGAACCAATTGTTCATTATGTTTTAGGGAAATATCATCCAGATGAACGTCAAGCCATCAATGAATCGATTGAACAAGCAACTGGGGCGGTTGAAGCTTGGACGAGTGCTTCTTTTTTAGAAGTAATGAATAAGTTTAACTAAGTGGCCGAATAGTCTCCTTAAAACTAGTTCATACTAAGTTATAAAAAAACTTCCTTCAAAAAAGTGACAGTAATAATGTTTACTGGAAAGAGTTATTTAACCATCTATTTGCGGATAATCAACGGAAGGGTGGAAGATACACTTTATTTGTAGGGGGGAACTAGTTATAATCAAAGGAGGGCTGCCAATGGCGATTTTTTACCAATGCCGCCATTGTGACTTAAAAATTGGCCAAATTGATGAGAAAAAAGTGGATAGTTCAACTCTTGGTTTTGACCAGCTAAATTCAGAGGAACGCGAGAATGTGTTAGCTTATCAAACAAATGGAGATATACAAGTGAAGACGATTTGTGAAGATTGTTTTGATGCGTTAACGATTAATCCAACTTTTCATGAAATCGATTCATTTATTCAATAATCTGTAAGGATTCTAACTTTCGCGTCATGTACGGGAATAAGTAGAAGAGCAGAGAAGCTTTGGCAAACGAGCCAAAGCGTTTTTCTGTTCATTTGTCGCACTATTCATTCTTTGATAATAAAAGGGTTTATCTAAGCAAAAAGGAATATATATAAGCTTTAAAGAGTACGTTTTATGTATCAGCACACGTTAAGGAAAGTTTAAAAAGGTTAGTAGAAAATGTGGATGCTTTTTTATAAAGCGGTGGAATCTAAAGGTTGAGGAATCATGTTGAAAGCAGGGGGAAAAGGATGTTAGGATTGCAAAATTATATTAGGAATAATGAGGAGATTAGGGCGGTTGTAGATGGAATCGATTCAAGCTTAAGAGAACAGCTGCTTTCAGGGCTATCTGGTTCGGCAAGAACAGTTGTCATGGCAACGCTTTATCGAGAAACAAAGCGTTCTCAATTAGTTGTGACCCATAACCTATACCAAGCCCAAAAATTATATGAGGATTTAGTGGAGCTTATGTCAGAAGAGGAGGTTCTGCTCTACCCTGTTAATGAATTAATTTCGGCTGAAATCGCGATTGCTAGCCCAGAAATGAAAGCTCAGCGAATCGACGTTTTAAATAAATTAATAAGTGGTTTTAAAGGAATCGTCATCGTGCCTCTTGCAGGGATGAGGCGTTTATTACCTCCGGCTTCATACTGGCGTTTAAGTCAGCTTCACTTAAAAAGGGCTGATGATATTGGTGAAATTCATACTTTGTTAGAAAAGCTAATTGCCATCGGTTTTGAACGCGTTGATATGGTAAGTTCCCCAGGTGAAGTCAGTGTTCGAGGTGGGATTGTTGATATATATCCTTTAACGGAAAGTGATCCGATTCGATTGGAGTTATTTGATACAGAGATTGACTCTATTCGAACATTTTCCATTGATGATCAGCGTTCAAAAGAAGAGCTTGCCGAAATTACAATTGGCCCGGCTGAAGAAATTTTATTGTACAAAGATGATTATGAGCGTGCAAGTATCGCCTTAACAGAATTAATGCAAGCAAGTATTAAAAAAGTGAGAAAAACGGAAACGAAAGAAAAAATCTCTCGTCATATTTCGTATGAAATTGGACAGCTAAAACAACAGACTCCATTTCAAGGCATGTATAAATATATGGCTATATATTACGATGCCATTCATTCGATTATTTCGTATATGGAAGAGGATACGGTCGTCTTTGTGGACGAGATGAGTCGGGTCAAAGAAATGGCAGAATCCTTACAAAAGGAAGAGGCGGGATGGAGTACCGCTTTATTAGAGCAAGGAGAAATCGTTCATGGTGTGACATTATCAGTCGATGCCATTGAAGAATTAAGGAAGTCGACTTTTCCACTTAATTATTTATCGTTATTTATTAAGCATGTACCATCAACAAGCCCACAAAATATTGTCAATTTTAATTGCAAATCGATGCAGCATTTTCATGGACAAATGCAATTGCTTGAATCGGAATTAAAAAGGTGGCAAGTGGCAGGGTATGCAATTGTATTTATGGCCGGAACGAAAGAACGAGTGAACCGTTTATCCTTGAATTTAGAGGAAGAAGGAATTGACGTTCGAGTCGTTGAGCAAAAAACAGAGCTTACAAATGGGATGGTTCATGTTATGACAGGAACACTGCATAGCGGATTTGAACTTCCACTTCAAAAGCTGATTGTCATTACAGAGGAAGAAGTGTTTACAAAACAAACGAAACGGGCACCAAGAAAACAAAAAATCTCCAACGCTGAGCGGATCAAGAGTTATTCAGAGTTAAAAGTTGGCGATTTAATCGTGCATACCAATCATGGGATCGGAAAATATTTAGGGGTTGAAACATTAGAGTTTAATGGTTTGCATAAAGATTATTTGCATTTACGTTATGCAGGTAACGATAAGCTCTATGTTCCGGTTGAGCAAATAGATCAAGTTCAAAAGTATGTTGGCTCGGAAGAAAAAGAACCTAAAATTTATGCTCTTGGTGGTAGCGACTGGAAAAAGGTTAAGAAAAAGGTTCAATCCTCTGTTGAAGATATTGCCGATGATTTAATTAAGTTATATGCGGAAAGGGAAGCGAGTAAAGGATATGCTTTTAGTAAAGATGGCCCTGAACAAGCAGAATTTGAAGCGTCTTTCCAATATCAAGAAACAGAAGATCAGTTAAGAGCGATCGAAGAAATTAAAGAGGATATGGAAAAAGAACGACCGATGGATCGTCTTTTATGTGGCGACGTAGGGTATGGGAAAACGGAAGTCGCCATTCGAGCGGCTTTTAAAGCGATTAATGATGGGAAACAAGTCGCGATTCTTGTTCCGACAACGATCTTGGCTCAACAACATTATGAAACGATAAAGGAACGTTTTTCAGAGTACGCGATTAACATTGGTGTTTTGAGTCGCTTCCGTTCAAGAAAAGAGCAAACAACGACTTTAAAAGGCTTAAAGGCTGGTTCAATCGATCTCGTCGTCGGAACGCACCGTCTTTTATCCAAGGATGTTGTATTTAAAGATTTAGGTTTATTAATCGTCGATGAGGAGCAACGATTCGGAGTTACGCATAAAGAGAAAATTAAAACGTTGAAAGCGAATATTGATGTTTTAACTTTAACGGCAACACCAATTCCAAGAACATTGCATATGTCGATGTTAGGAGTTCGTGATTTATCTGTTATAGAAACACCTCCAGAAAATCGTTTTCCTGTTCAAACATACGTTGTCGAGAATAATGCAGCCCTGATTCGGGAGGCGATTGAACGGGAATTGACACGTGGTGGTCAAATCTATTTCTTATATAATCGCGTAGAAGACATTGAGCGAATGACGGAGCAAATCTCAAACTTAGTTCCAGATGCAAAGGTTAGTTATGCTCATGGTCAAATGAATGAGCGTGAGTTAGAAGGCGTGATTCTCGATTTCTTAGAAGGAAATAGTGATGTCCTTGTGACGACAACGATTATTGAAACAGGTGTAGACATCCCGAATGTAAATACATTGATTATCCATGACGCTGATAAGATGGGTCTATCACAGCTTTATCAAATTCGTGGACGAGTTGGACGCTCCAATCGGGTGGCGTACGCTTATTTTACGTATCAACGGGATAAGGTTTTATCTGAAGTGGCTGAAAAACGGTTACAGGCGATCAAGGAGTTTACAGAGCTCGGTTCAGGATTTAAGATTGCGATGCGTGACTTAACGATTCGGGGAGCGGGTAACTTATTAGGTTCCCAGCAACATGGTTTTATTGAGTCGGTCGGTTTTGATTTGTATTCTCAAATGCTTAAGGAAGCAATTGAAGAGCGTAAAGGTGATAAACCAAAGGAAAAACCGTTTCGTGTAGAGCTCGATGTCAAAATAGACGCTTATATTCCAGAGTCGTATATTAAAGATGCCAAACAAAAAATTGAGATGTATAAACGTGTTAAAGGAATCGAAGAAATAAAAGAACTTCAAGATTTACAAGATGAAATGATCGACCGCTTTGGCGAATATCCGAAAAATGTTGAATACTTATTGCGGTTAACAAAAATTATGCTGTTATCAAATGAATTAAAAATAGAACAAATTGTAGAGAGTAAAGATTCCATTCAGGTGTTATTAACAGAAGAAAGTTCAAGTATGGTGGACGGGGCAAAATTGTTTGAGATCGTTAATAAGTTAGGGCGCGAGGTTTCATTAGGAACAGCTGGTCAAAAAATTAAATTTGCAATTAAGACGAAAACATTAAATGATGACCAGATTGTCGACTATCTTGAACAAATTGTTGTCGGAATTCAAAAGGCTCGTAAAAGAAAAGTGCAGCAATCTTCCTAAAAGTTGTCTTAAAAACGCTAAATGATGTAGGTGTTTCCTAGTTTTGTAAGAAAATGTGGTTAAAAAACGCAAAATAAGAAAACAAATTCATAAATTGGTGAATAGTTCTTCTGAGTAGAAAGATAATAAAGGCAAGAACTGAAAGATTCACCTATTTATATTTGACAGCTAGGACATTACATCTTTAGAAAGCGAGGCATTGTTGCATGAAAGCTACAGGAATTGTACGACGCATTGACGATTTAGGTCGAGTGGTTATTCCAAAGGAAATCCGTCGCACTTTAAGGATTAGAGAAGGCGACCCTCTTGAGATATTTGTGGATCGAGACGGAGAAGTCATTTTAAAAAAATACTCCCCCATTTCGGAACTGGGTGATTTTGCAAAAGAATACGCAGAAGCCCTTTATGATAGCTTAAAGCATAATGTATTAATTGCTGATCGCGATACATATATTGCGGTAGCTGGGGCATCCAAAAAAGAATACGCTAATAAAAGCGTAGGTGAGGTTGTTGAGAAGGTTCTAGAGGATCGACAATCGAAATTAGAAACGAATAGTGGAGAATACCAGCTCGTTGGAGAAAATACAGAATCATTAAAGGGTTATGTTATTGCTCCGATTATTGCGAGTGGTGATCCAATCGGTGCCGTTGTTATCTTCAGTAAAGAACAAGCCTTTTCCGGTGCTGTTGAGCAAAAGTTAGCAGAGACAGCTGCCAGTTTCTTAGCGCGGCAAATGGAACAATAACCAAAGGTCTATAGAAAGACCTTAACTCAAGTAGATGGGGAATCATAAGAGCCTCATCTACTTTTTATTATGGTTATTGAAATGACGTGTCATAAGGTGGTTTGTGTCGTGGTGTGTTTTAAAGCGGGAATAGTGGCCCGATTTCGATGAGGATTACATAATTGGTGTCGCAAAGGGTGATAAGTGACCGAACTTATAATCAAAGGGTGCCAATGATGTCAAAAGCTTATGAATAGGAGCCAGAAAGGGAATCAAAGGCTGTCAATGAAGCCAGAAGCCATCGAATAAAAGCCAGAAAGGGAATCAAAGGCCGCCAATGAAGCCAGAAGCCATCGAATCAGAGCCAGAAAGGGAATCAAAGGCCGCCAATGAAGCCAGAAGCTATCGAATCAGAGCCAGAAAGGGAATCAAAGGCTGTCAATGAAGCCAGAAGCCATCGAATAAAAGCCAGAAAGGGAATCAAAGGCTGTCAATGAAGCCAAAAGCCATCGAATCAGAGCCAGAAAGGAAATCAAAGGCTGTCAATGAAGCCAAAAGCCATCGAATCAGAGCCAGAAAGGAAATCAAAGGCTGTCAATGAAGCCAAAAGCCATCGAATCAGAGCCAGAAAGGAAATCAAAGGCCGCCAATGAAGCCAGAAGCCATCGAATCAGAGCCGGAAAGGGAATCAAAGGCCGTCAATGAAGCCAGAAGCCATCGAATCAGAGCCAGAAAGGGAATCAAAGGCTGTCAATGAAGCCAGAAGCCATCGAATCAGAGCCAGAAAGGGAATCAAAAGGCACTGATGGGATATATGCGTGGTATTGATTGAGTACGGGCTTGCGCAAAGGGTGATAAGTGACCGAACTTTGATGAGAATTACATAATGGCCGTCACATTGAGTGATTGGTAAGGTGATTTCCTGCTTCTATTAAAAGTTTTACGTCAAATCGGTCCATCTCATAAAGTCAAAAAGCGACTTCCACGGCTGGCCTTATTTTTCCTCGTTTCTAAGCACACGCCCTACGCTTTTCGGTGTCTAGCTGCGGGCGTTACAAGTTCGAGAAAAATCGGACCAGCTCATAAAGTCAAAGAGCGACTTTAGAGCTGGTCCTGTATTTTTTCTCACTTGTGGTCGAACGCCCTACGCTTTTCGGTGTATGATAGGGGGAGTGTTTTTTTTGTTAGGGGGATATGGAGTGAGAGGTGTTAGACAAGCTGATCAGGGTGAGGATTTTTTACGTGGGGCTCTATTGTTATCAATAGCGGCGCTAGTGGCGAAAATATTAAGTGCGGCTTACCGAATCCCTTATCAAAATATCGCAGGTGATTTAGGTTTTTATGTGTATCAGCAAATATATCCGTTTTATGGGCTAATGGTGACTTTATCCATGTATGGGTTTCCGGTAGTTTTATCAAAACAAATTGCCGAATATAGAGCGAATGGGGAGCGAGAAGAACTCAAGGTTTTTGTGTCGCTTGCGTTTTATGGTTTGCTTTTAGTGGCTGTTTTAGCGACAATTTCTCTTTATTTCTTCGCACCTGCAATTGCCCAGTTTATGGGGGATGTGGCGTTAACGGAACCATTACGTGCAGTTAGTTTCGTATTTTTATTAATGCCGTTTTTAAGTATAGGGCGTGGCATTACGCAGGGGCAGCAGGATATGCTACCAACTGCTTTGTCTCAAGTAAGTGAGCAGTTTGTCAGGGTTGTTGGGATCCTTATTTTTGCGATTATCTTATTGACACTCGACTATGGACCTTATGGAGCGGGAGTTGGGGCTGCATATGGGTCACTTGCCGGTGCAGTTGCGGCGATTATTGTTCTTTTTTTATGTTCAAGAAAAATGGTGTGGTCCGATTGGTTTCAACTGAAAGAGAATCGATTTGGAGTGTTTTTAAAACAAAGTCTCTCCTTTTTTAAGCAAAGCTTTTTTATTTGTATAGGGGCGTTGACGTTTATCTTTTTTCAATTTGTTGACGTATTCTCAATGATTCGTTTGCTAGAAGGGTATGGATTGGATTCTGCTGCAGCTTATTATACAAAATCTTTATACGATCGCGGTCAGCCTATTTTACAGTTGGGAACGATTGTGACAACGACGTTTGCCCTTGCTTTAGTTCCACTATTATCAAAAGCGCGCTCGGAAAAACAACAGAAACAAATGTTTTTTTACCGAAATTTGACGTTAAGGGTGACGATTTTAATAGCGGGAGTGGCGACGCTTGGATTAATCGTTATTATGGAGCCGTTGAACAGCATGCTCTTTACTGATCGGAGTGGCAGTGGTGTCCTTAAGGTTTTTTCGCTTGCTGTTTTTATGAGTGCTCTATATATGACAGGTGCAGCGATTTTACAAGGGTATGGTCAGGTTCATTTACCGGCCATTGCGGTTATGATTGGAGTTGGGGTAAAGCTCTTATTAAATGTTATGTTTATTCCAATGTATGGCGCTTTTGGTGCTGCTTCTGCCACAGTCCTTTCTTTTGTGGTAATGGCAGGGAGTATGCTGTATGGAATATATAAGCATGATCAGTCATTGTGGGGAAAAGGTAAACCGTATGGGGCTGTCCTCATAACGTTTGTTCTCCTTTATGTGACAACGACCATTTGGGGAACCTTTTTAGGCGGTTTACTTGAGCCGAGTCGATTACATGATACAATATTAGCACTAAGTACTGTTGTGATTGGTGCAGTGACTGTATGTATAAGTGTCCTTGTTTTGCCAGTTTTTAATGAAAAGGAATGGGAATCAATCCCGAAATTAAATAAAATGAGAGCTCGGTTTCGTAAAGTTTAGCTACACCTGTTAGAAGCTCGAGAAAAATCGGTTCTAAGCAAACAGGCTTCGCTTTTTATATAAGGAGGATTAGATGAATAAAATTAGGGTATTGGGATTAGGGGCAGGAGACCTTGAGCAAATGCCATTAGGGTTGTATCGTCAATTAGTAAAGGCTAAAAAAATCTATGTTCGGACAGAAGATCATCCGGCTGTACAGCAACTAAAAGAAGAAGGTCTTGAAATTATTTCGTTTGATGCTATTTATCAAAAGCACGATCAATTTGAGCAAGTATATGAAGAGATTGTAGCTACCCTCTTGACTAAAGCTGCTGAGGAGGAAGTGTTGTATGCTGTTCCAGGCCATCCGTTTGTGGCAGAACGAACTGTGCAGTTACTCGCCCATAAGGTTGAGAACGGAAAAATAGAGGTTGAATTTTTAGGTGGACAAAGCTTCTTGGATCCAATGTATAATGCTTTAAAAATAGACCCGATTGAAGGGTTACAAATTGTCGATGGTACAGCATTGCAACGTGATGAATTGCAAATTAGGCATCATCTCATTATCGTCCAAGTGTATGATGCTTTTATCGCCTCCGAAGTGAAGTTAACTTTAATGGAGCTTCTACCAGATGATTATCCCGTCTATATAGCCACAGCTGTTGGCTCAAGTGAAGAGGTCATTCAAGAGGTGCCTTTGTATGAGCTTGACCATGTGACGACTTTAAATAATTTAACGGCTGTATATGTACCACCTGTGCAGGATGCGGCACTGTTGTCGAAGGAATTTAGTCAATTACGCACAGTGATTGCACAATTAAGAGGTCCTGGTGGATGTCCATGGGATCAAAAGCAAACACATGAGTCTTTAAAAAAGTATTTAATTGAAGAGGCCTACGAGCTTCTTGAAGCCATTGATGAACAAGATGATGAACATATGATTGAGGAGCTTGGTGATGTTCTTTTGCAAGTAATGCTTCATGCTCAAATCGGTGAGGATGACGGCTTATTTTCGATTCAGGACGTCATTCAATCAATTACAGAAAAGATGATCCGTCGGCACCCACATGTATTTGCCAATACAATCGTGCAAGATGAAGAAGAGGTCTTATCAAATTGGGAAGACATAAAACGTTCTGAAAAAGGTGACGAGGAGGTCGATTCTTCAATTATGAAAGAAAAACCTGCTGGGCTGCCTGCACTTATGACGGCATTAAGTATTCAAAAGGCTGCAGCGAAAGTGGGCTTTGACTGGGCTGATCCCCAACCAATGTGGGAGAAGCTGCAAGAGGAAATTGATGAATTTTTAATCGAGGTGAAGCAGGAAAATCAGGATGAGATGCTGAAGGAATTAGGGGATATACTTTTTGTCATCGTTAATTTAGCGAGGTATTACCAATTAGACCCTGAGGATGCTCTTCGACTAGCTAATCAAAAGTTTGTAAATCGATTTAAAGAGATTGAAAAAGAGTTGGTTCAAAGAGGGAAAACGTTAGAAGAAGTAACTTTAGAAGAAATGGATGAAATTTGGGAACAAAGTAAAGAAAAATTTAAATAGAAGGTGACGGCATGAGATTAGATAAGTTTCTAAAGGTATCAAGATTAATTAAAAGGCGGACATTGGCGAAGGAAGTGTGTGATAAAGGAAGAATTGCTGTAAATGGTCAAGTAGCTAAAGCCGGCACAAGTGTTAAACCAGGAGACGAGCTTGAAGTGAGGTTTGGTCAAAAAGTCGTAACGGTAAAAGTGGATGCGATTAAAGAAATGGTCAGAAAAGATGAAGCGGCCATGATGTACACTATTATTAAAGAAGAACAAGTTAACCCAACTTAATTGAAGTCCAAGTGGCATGAAACTAAGCCCGTTTGAATACCTTTTCTTCAAAGTGATAAAATCGTTCGGCCGAAGTTAAAACGATTTTTATCTCAATTAATTCTATTTAATCTAGCTGTGTCCGTTAGGAATTCGAAAAATCGGACTCGCTGTATATTAAAGGAGGGGTATTGTTGACGGTTGCTTATCCATTTTTTTATCATTTGCCACAGCTAACGACATTACGGACAAGATTAAGAAAAGTAGAAGACGCAGACCGACTCGATCTCATTTCATTAAGTTTGGAGCGACAATCTAGTTTTTTGTCAGACGAACAAATTGTCAGAACGAAACAAGAATCAAATGAATATGTAGATTATCTCCTAAATTGTTATAAGAAGGGCCGACCTGCACCTTGGGGAATTTTTGCGAAGGAATCAAATCGCTTAATTGGTGTCTGTGGGTATGTAAAATGGTTGCCTAAAGAAGGGGCTGCCGAAATTGGCTATCAGCTTGACCCGATTTATTGGAAACGAGGGCTCATGACTGAAGTTGTCCAGGAAGTGATTGATTTTAGCTTTAACCAACTTGGTCTTTGCCGGATTGATGCTAAATGTTTGGCGAACAATTTTGCATCGATTAAACTATTACATAAAGTCGGGATGATAAAGCAGGAACAAAAACCGTCCTATGTTTGGTCAAAAGGACACTATGAAATGGTTGAATTTTATTCAATTGGAAAAGATAAATTTAGAAGTGAAAATGGGGTATAATCTTCATTTTAATCAGCTTTTTAAGTAAGGAAGGTTTTAATATGTGGAAAGAGTTTAAGGAATTTGCGATTAAAGGGAATGTAGTCGACTTAGCAGTAGCTGTTGTTATAGCAACAGCATTTGGAAGTATTGTTTCTGCCTTAGTAGATAATATTATCATGCCATTTGTCGGAGTACTTGTTGGCGGAATTGATTTCTCTAATTTAAGTTATTTAGTTGGAGATGCTGTCATTCAATACGGTCTCTTCATTCAGGCCATTGTCGACTTCTTTATTATTGCCCTCGCGTTATTTGTCTTTGTTAAAGTCATTAATCGTTTAAAGCGTAAAGAAGAGGAAGTAGAAGAAGAAGTGGACCCTCAAGTAGAACTTTTAACAGAAATTCGAGACTTGTTAAAAAAAGAACAAAATCATTAATCGGTTAGAAAGGGCACAAAGTTTACCAGTGGGTAGGCTTTGTGCTTTTCAAGTTTTTGCAGGCATGAGGGCTATTAACTTGCAGCGGTAATACTTTATGCTTTTTAGTCTTTGTCGTTTGATATACTCCGCTCACTGCGTACCCTACGCGTTCCGCGGGTGAACCGGGAGCCTCCTTATCGCTGCGGGGTCTCCCGTCCTTCACTATTCCCGCAGGAGTCTCCGGGTATTGCATTGCCTCCGTTTTGCCCACTGAGCTTGTTATTGTTTTTTAACAGATAACTCAACTTTCACAGCGTATGAGAGACCCTTAACTGTTGATAGAGATTGACTTTAGGGCGATACAATACTCAAATTGACTTTACATGAACGGTTCAATCGTTGACAGTCTGAGGGCCTATTATTTTTTCTTGATGCGAAAGTTGAGCAGATAAGAATAAGACTGCAAGGAACATGCGGTTGAGTCTATCGGTTAAATCGAATTAAAAAGGAAGGCTTGTTCTATTTTATTCTTCTTGCTCATAAAGTGTAACAAATGCATGTACGAGGAGGAGATAACGTGGATCAATATCAATTTGGCTCACCGATGGGACAAGAAAGACAGTCAAATGATCATGATATTATTTTAAAAAGCAGAAAGCATTTAGATATTACAGGGGTAAAACAAGTAGAAAGCTTTGATAATGAAGAGTTTTTACTTGAAACCGTTATGGGCTTTTTATCGGTCAGAGGTCAGAATCTCCATATGAAAAACTTGAACGTGGAACAGGGGATCGTTTCAATAGAAGGAAAAATCTTTGACTTTGTTTATTTAGATCAAAACAGTCAAGATAAATCAAAAGGTTTTTTTGGGAAGTTATTTAAGTGAGTTTAACGGTTCAATTTTATACGATGCTATCGATGTTTGCTTTTGGCCTTTGGGCCGGGGCATCCATTGATACGTATCGCCGATTTTCTAAGGAAAGGTCCTCCTTCCATTGGCTGACCGCGTTAAATGATTTAGTGTTTTGGCTACTGCAAGGCTTTGTGCTTTTTTATGTTCTATTACAAGTGAACAACGGAGAAATCCGATTTTATGTATTTTTAGCGATTTTATGTGGTTATGCAGCTTATCAAGCTTTATGCCGCCAGCTTTACTTAAAAATATTAGAATGGCTGATTCAAGCATTTATTGCAATCTACAAATTTATGACAAAACTCTTAACAATTTTATTGATTAACCCGATAAAATACGTATTGAAACTCCTTTACTCCTTATGTATGATGATAATAACTACATGCCTAACCATTATAATCTTTATTTTAAAAACGGTTTGGAAAATAACCAAATGGGTATTAAATAGTATCTTAAAAGTGACGATGCTATACAAATTAACGGATAAACTCCAAATTTGGCTCAAACCTTATGTAAAAAAAATAAAGGATTTATGGGAAGTGATGAGGAAGAAGTTGAAGAAGAGGAAGGATTAGGGGGTGATTGAGTGATCTCAAATCAGAAATCAACCATTCGTGAAATTGATTCAGCTTATAAGCAACAACGAGAACAGGAGCTAGCGATTCAACAAAAAAAACGTCGAGGTTTAATGAAGCGCTTAACTGCTATTGGGATCCTAGGAGCATTATTTGCTGTTATTGGTGGAATCTTACTTTTTAATCAAATGGTATTAACTACCGAAAAAAATCAGGAAAAAGCTGCACTTGAGCTTGAATTGGAACAGCTGAAAGCAGAGCAGCAATATTTAGAACAGGAAATCGTCAATTATAATGACTTAGATTATATTGCTGAGATTGCCCGCAGAGATTATTTCTTTACGAAAAAAGGTGAAACTCTTTTTACTCTGCCAAATACATCCTCAGATTGACACCTTTTTTTCTCATCGGGTATAATATATTCAAATGAACATTTCTAGATTTCTTAAGGAGGATCTATTTTTTCATGTCAATTGAAGTAGGCAGCAAATTACAGGGTAAGGTTACAGGAATCACTCATTTTGGAGCATTTGTCGAGCTGCCGGGTGGTTCAACAGGCCTTGTACACATCAGTGAAGTAGCTGATAATTATGTCAAGGATATTAACGAGTTTTTAAAGGTAGGCGACGAAGTACAGGTTAAGGTCGTAAACGTCGAAAAGGATGGAAAAATTGGTTTGTCAATTCGTAAGGCGATAGATCGACCAGAAGGTTCAGAACGTCCAGAAAGACCAGCCCGTTCAGAACGTCCAGCTCGTCCGCAAAGACCAGCTCGTCCAAGTCGACCTTATCAATCTTCACAACGCTCACAAGGTCAAGGAGCACGTAACAATCATCGTCCAGGCCCATCTTTTGAAGATAAGGTGAGTCGCTTCTTAAAGGATAGCGAAGAACGCCTAACGACATTGAAACGTCAAACTGACTCCAAGCGTGGTGGTCGAGGCGCTCGTAGGGGGTAATTTGTTGCCAGATCCTATTGAACGATAAATGAACAGGAGCCTAAATGGGCTCTTGTTTTTTGTTGTGAAGAATTTAAATTGGCAAATCTTATGCAAGGAGAGAAACAGGCGAGTTAAGTTCAGATATAAGACCAGAAAACGGAAGGAAAAAAGAAAAGCGAGTCATTTTATATAATCTTAAA
>NZ_ALPT02000083.1 GCF_000292245.2 Alkalihalobacillus alcalophilus ATCC 27647 = CGMCC 1.3604
GGTGGCGAGGTTTGATGATATCGCCATTCTCAATTAGCTATTTCTAACGCAGAAGGACCTTCTTCTTCACTTTGTTAGTTATGAAAAGACAGAATTCCAATCGAAATAAGCTCGCTAGTCTAGCTAACAGAGCATCAACACGGATTTATTTACAACTGTAACGGAATGAGTCATGGAAGGAGAAAAATCATTCTCAAGCTACTGTATTTTGAAGTATTGTCTGTTTTTTTATTCCATGAGAAAACGAACCTAGATTCGATTCTATTATCAAGCTCCCAAACAGACGCGGAGTGTCTGTTTGGGAGCGACAGCCGGAGGGCCTATTATTTATTTCTTGATGCACAGATAACGTGAGATTGGTTTGTTCGTTTATGAACATGACGTATTAAAGCAAAGGGTTGACTGTTTACATTTTTTTCAATAGGAAGGAAGAGTTAATCACATTGTTCGCGACAGCCGAAGCTCTTCATTATTAGTGAACAGTTTCCTTCCACAGCCTACGAAGAGATGTGTTCAGACTGTCAACGATTGAGTCGTTCATGTAAAGTCAATTTCTATCAACGGTTAAGGGGCAATTATACTCTGCGAAAGTTGAGAACTTAACTATTAAAAAAGTTAGATGACCGTCATTTTAGTCATCTAACTCTTCTTTAGGTGGTTTTGTCGCTACCCCCTATTAAATACATTATCTTTTAGTATGTGGACCAATTTCACCATGGTTTTGATATAATAGCTCCGAAACGGTCACAAACTCATATCCTTGCTCTTCAAGTTCTTTCATCAGTTGAGGAAGAGCGTCCGCAGTCGCCTGGTGGATGTCATGCATCAGAATAATAGCTCCGTCATGGACATTGTTAAGGATAACTTTGTTTATTTCATCCTTGTCTCTGCTTTTCCAATCAAGGGAATCAACAGACCAGAGAACCATCGGTATTCCAATGTCTGAAATAAGAGAGATTACCCCATCATTATATGAACCATATGGAGGCCTCATAGTCGAAGGTCGAAAGCCAACTGCTTCTTCGATTTGTAAACTCGTTTCCTCCAACTCGTGCTTTATTCTTTCTGAGTCAAGAGTGACCATATCAGGATGGCTCATTGAGTGATTTCCAATTTCATGTCCTAAACGTGCTACCTCTTGAGCTAAGCCAGGGTAATATTCAACTTGTGTACCTAGCATATAAAATGTAGCTTTAGCATCAAATTGACTTAATGTCTCAAGAACTTGAGGTGTTACATTAGGATGGGGGCCATCATCAAATGTAAGGGCTACATATTTCCCGTCCGGCTCTAATTCCTTCCATTCTGACTCTATATCTATAATATCTTTTTCTATATCTTCTATCTCTATTTTCTCAGAACCCATGAGGATATCTTCATGAATGTATCCTAGAATTTCATCCAGAGGGATATCAACCTGCATGAGACCCGCAGCTCCTGCAGCAACTTCGTATTTATCAAAATAAAGCGAGAAAACGTCACTACTTAAAGACCACTTCCACTTTGTAGGTGTCTTTAATACATCTTCTAAATAGTCTTCAAATATAAAACTAAACCGCTCCTCATCTTCTTGTAATAGATTAAAAGCCAGTTGATAAATTGTATCAACTAAATCTTTATTGACTGCCAGAACTTCTTCTAATTCTAAAATCTTTCCCTTTTCAAGGTCAATTGTAAACGTAGTAACCTCTTGATTTCCGTTGGCTCCCCCATAATATTGATAGTTACTAAATATAAAACTATAGATATGACTCGTAATTTGCTGCGTGGTCATTTGAATATTTAAATGTGCGAGATGATCCTCGTTTAAAAAATCCTTATTTAGGTCCACTTGCTCTAAAAATTCTTTCTCTTTATTGTTAAGCCAACCATGGACATTCTCGTCAATAGCTTCAATCCCCGTTTCCGGTACTATAATAGAAGATGTATAAATTCCAGTTTGTTTTGTTTTACTAATCACATCAATCCCTGAATATTTTGTTTCAAAACTTGGATCATTCTCATCTATAATTTGACCTTGAGAGACTACCACCTCTTGGGCCTGTATAGTTGCAGTGTTTTTCTTTAACAGACTAAAAAAGAAACTACTTACAACAACAACCAAGATAAGAAGCACCAGCCAACCAGGCCACTTAATTCGTCTTATCATTTGCTACAAATCCTCTCTCCACTTATCTCACATACAAATTAATATACTACCAAATTAATTCCAGTAAAACAACAGAATTTTTGTGTGAAATATAAGGATCAAAACCTGGTTATATATATTTATATTGCAAGCTACCGGATAATAACTCCATACTATATGAATTTTTTATCTAGCAAGGAAAGAAGACCTTAACAAAATACAATCTGAGTCGTCAACCATCACTGAACCAGAGACAAGCCAATCAACTAAAGAGGACTCATCCCTGAAGCAAACGTTTAATTTAATTATGTTAGGTGTTATAGTTATGGCTCTTCAAACTCTACCTTAACAATGTCTGGTTCACTCCCTCTTCTAGTAAGAATGACCTCTGCTTCATAATCATTTTTCCACTCTATTGATATATTTTGAGGAAGTTTCGTTTTCATGATGGACTTGTCATCATATTTAATTCTAAGGATAGGATCTGGAAATTCGTCTACCTTAACCACTTCAATTTTGTTTATATCATTTGGAGAAAAGCTCACTTCCAATTGAGTCTCTTCAAATGATTTTGTAAAGAACAACCAACCGACTGCAAAAATAACTAAAAGCATTAAAAAAACTAGCCCCAAAAAACAGCCGATTCCTGTTAAGAGTTTAGTCTTTTGCTGCTCAATGCCGTCACCTTCATCCCGATCCATTTTTATTCTCTTTCCTTTCTTTACAGATAGAAGTTATGAATTCTATTTAATACATTCTGTATTTTCCTGCTATAACTATCAAGTTTTTTAGTACTTTTTAGCCCGTACAATCAAATAACAAAATAAATACGTAGACTCCCACAAATTTCTGCTTAGTTTAATACATACAAATTATAACATTCTATTTGTACGGATTTTAAGACCGAATGATATCTATCTTTTTAAATTAGAAAAAACTATTCCACTAATAACTCAAGGAATAGTTTTATAATCTTCCCTATGGTTGAATCCTTACTCTTGTTCCAATCGGAATCGTTGCGGCTAGCTCTTCCACATCGGCATTAAACATCCGAATGCATCCAAGTGAGACCGATTTTCCAATGGAAGACGGATCATTAGTACCGTGAATACCATAATGCTGTTTTGAAAGGGACATCCACATCGTTCCATATGGCCCTCCAGGATTTGGGGCCTTATTAATGATCACAAAATCACCCACTGGTGTTTCCGTTAACATCTTTCCCACTGCAATCGGATAAGTTTTTACTATCATTCCATTTTGTAATAAAGTCAAAGTATGATTAGAAAGAGAAACATGTATTTCATACGGTAATGTATTTGGATCTGGCAAGCCAGGGATGATAATGGGCTGACCGATGTACAATACATTTGGGTTAATCATTGGATTCGCTTGGATTATTTCTGCAAGTGGAGTCCGATAATCCACTGAAATTTGCCATAAGTTTTCTCCAGGCTTGACAATATGATGATACATAATATCCTCCCACATAGATAATTTTTGCTATTATATGTGAGCTCCACCTTATCTGTTCAGGGTTATCACTTATACACTTTCCAACGACTGATTTAATAATTTCTTTTTAAACTGAACAACTTGATCTTCCTCATAAATAAAAGCATGCTCGTAAATCTCCTGATCTGATAAAATCGTTTCTAAGAAATAGGACAGATTTGCGACACCGACGTTTTCATGATGCAGAATCCATTCAATTTTTTTCCAATCTAAAATTCCTTCCGCTGTCTTGATAGGAGTTACATAGGGGATTTGTTCCGGAAGCTCAGCCACAAAAAGATAAAGACCGTCATAATATGTATTCCCGACATCACTCCACGATAGCGTTCCTTTATAATGAACATCCTCTTTTTTAAACAAAAGACCCGTTTCTTCTTTCATTTCGCGAATAATGTTTTTAAGCGGCTCTTCTTCCCTTTCTATTTTACCACCAACCCCATTCCAAGCTCCCATCCATTGCGGCTTTTCACGATTTAATAACAAGATCTCATCTTTTCGCTTAATAAAACAGAGCGTATACGTAAACATTCTTTCCACCCACCTCAAATTCAATGACTTTTATCGGTCCATTTATGACATAATAACAACAATATTTGGTTAATGCCCAAAATGAATAATAGTTACTATATAATCATATCAAAGACTTGATTTTTCTGTTACGATTAATTGACATTAATTTCTTATCGGAGGTTTTTTTGTGAACAGTTTATTTATTACGATTATCCTTGTTTCCTTCGTTGTATCTATTATAGCTAGCGTCGTCATTATGAAAAAGAAACAACATAAATACATAGCACTTGCCTTTGCCTTTGGAATTTCTGCTTTTATTTTAGTGGCCGCTACACCAGTTGTTTATAGCATGGATAATCAAATTTTTGAAAATCAAACAAATCGTTTTTTTGAAAGCTTAGGGATTTACACACTCATTTATTTTATTCCATTAGTTACTCTCATAAACTTTTGCCTCATTCATCTCCTTGATAAAAAAGAAGAGAAAGAGGAAGAAGAAGAAGTCAATTAATCAAACACATGCCACTACTCGAACTGTATGAGAAAATGAATCACAATAAGAAAGTAGATGAGAAAATGAGGCTCATCTACTTTTTTTAAGCCATTTCTACAAAACTTAAGTTAAAAACAGAAAATCATTTACAAAACTCTGAGAGAAAAAAGGAATATGAGGAATAATAGCGAATATCTTACATGTTAATCTGAATAACTCACTTCGTTTCTCAGAACGAGTTTTCGATAACTCGTTATTTTTTTGCTGTCTTTTGTCCAAAATAATTAAAAAAGATACAAATTTTCTCCATTTCTATGGTAAACTCTTAATGTTAAGGGGAGGTCAAGATGAAAAAATTACCGTTCTTATGTTTGTTGGCATTCGTATTAGTCGGATGTGTCGACACAACTCAAACAAATAATGGCAGCATAGATATTCAACAACAATTAAGTGACCTTAAAGAAGAAAACAATGAATTACGAGCTGAAAATAGAGAGTTAGAAGAACAATTAAACGCGAAAGAAATTGAATATCAAATTGCAACGGATGCTCTTCACCAACAAGTTAATAACCGAGAAGAGCAAATAGATGAGTTGCAAGAACAACTTAGTTTGTTAGATCCGACTGTTCCACATTCAGAGATTCTAGAGACGCTTTTGAATTTATCATTGGATGTATTTACTGCATATAATAATCAAAATGAAAGCTTTATTGAAATGATTGCTTCAGAAGAGGCGAACTATTTACCAATATCCTCATTTTATCATTTCACTTTGGAGACTTTAGAATTCCGAACGATTAACTTGATTTTCGAAGACGAAATTGACGTTATCTTTGCTGAAGTAGATGACAAATCAAACATCGAATATTTATTAACTTTTAAGCTAATAGAAGATGAATGGAAATTAGCTAATTTTGATATTAATTAACACCGACTAACATCTCACCCCTAGAATGGTGGGATGTTTTGTTTGTCAGGGACTATCTTATCTACTAAAATAAAAGAGATTTAGCGAAACTATCAATAACTGCATACTTTTTGCACAATTTGGCTTTATTATACTTAATGGGTTAAACAAAGAATCCATACTAAATAAGGAGTTTTTTATGTCTACTAGTTCAACGCACACTTCAAAATTTATTGTTATTTTTACACTTGCGTTAGTCGTTACAGCTGTTCTTTTTTTCTTCTTCACTCAAAAAGATGAACCAAATCAAGATATTATTCTTTCTGAGCATCCAGATATTAGCGGACAGCCCATTCTGGGTAATAAAGATGCTCCCGTCTCAGTTGTTGAGTTTGGTGATTATAAATGCCCCGCTTGTAAAAGATGGGACGAAACCATTTTACCTCAGTTACAAGAAGATTTTATTAATGATGGACTCGTTCAGTACTCATATATCAATACGTTATTTCACGGAGAAGAATCTGGGTTAGCTGCCCTTGCTAGTGAATCTGTTTGGCATCACCACCCAGAAGCCTTCTGGGATTACCATCAAGAAATTTTTCATCAACAACCGGCTGCCCAAAATCATGATGAAGCATGGATCACTCCATTAAAGCTTGTTGAAATCGCGGCTGAAATCGAAGCAGAAATTGATCTAGAACAACTGGCAGCAGATATTATCGAACAAACTTTTATCGACGAGTTAACAGCTGATACAGAACAAGTCATCGAATATGACATCCAATTAACACCAAGTATCGTTATTAATGGAACATTAGTGGAAAATCCTTTTGATTACGAACATATCAAATCATTAATTGAAAAAGAATTGGTGGACTAAATGATGGCCAAGCTAATGTCTGCCAAATCCTTTCTTTATTTTGCTTGGCTCGTCTCCATTATTGCTACACTTGGAAGCTTATATTTTAGTGAAGTTAAAGAGTTTATTCCGTGCGAACTCTGTTGGTACCAACGAATCTTTATGTACCCATTAACTTTTATTCTTGGGATCGCGGTCTATTTTAATGACTTTAAAGTCGTACGATACGTTCTTCCGTTATCAATAATAGGCGGTTGTATATCCATTTATCATTATCTCATTCAAAAAATCCCTTCCTTTGGAGCAATAACCCCTTGTAAAGATGGGATCCCTTGTAACATGCAATATATCAATTGGTTTGGTTTTATAACCATCCCATTCTTAGCCCTAACTGCCTTTACATTAATTACTATCTTTTTATTTATCGTACTAAGAAAAGAAGCTAAAAAGCCTGATTGAGAATAGTTCAATCAAGCTTTTTTTAGCTCCTTTTATCACAAATAATTCCAACTGTCATTTGAAGATATGAATTTAAATCAATCAGTTGTTGAAACTTCTACTTTTTTTATATTGCATTCACTTTTAGCTCGATAATATCGAATGCCGTTTTCTGTGGAATAATCAACCATTCCTTCTGAGACCAGATATTTAAAACGGGCAATTGTAGAAATAAATGGACTAAAAAAATGAGCCTTCTTTTTAGGTTGATATATTTCAGCACAAACTTCTGCGGCCGTTTTCCAATCCGATTTCAAACAATTAAGCATTTGTTCAAGTCTATGTTCATGACCCTTTTTCAATTCATCTACTCTTTCAGTCAAATTGCTAAATACTTCTCCATGCCCAGGTAAACACAGTTTCGTTGGATAATTTCGAATTAAGTCAAGCGATTCAAAATAATGTTTCATTGAGTCGACTTCTTTATTGCTCAATGAAAAATAAATAATCGGTGAAATATCCTTTAACACATGATCACCTACGACAAGAATTTGTTTCTCTCTTTGGTAAAAACACATGTGATCAGTAGAGTGACCAGGAGTCCATATCACTTCATACTCATCATCCCCTAATTGAATAAATTCTCCTATTTCAAACAGAACATCTGGTGTGAAATAATAAGGGGTAGGATCTAATGACAACATCTCAGTTGGAATACTCGGGGCCCCATTTTCAAAAACAATATTTTCTAGATCTTCTTCTTTAATATGATCATTTTGAATCATTTTTAGCTCTTCATTTCCAATTGTTGATAAATGAACTGGTAATTGATGATTTTCTTGGAACCAGCGGGCTAATCCAACATGGTCGGGATGGACATGTGTTAAAACGATCTTTTCAATCACGATTCCTGAAGAAAGAATATCTGTCCATAATTGAATAGACTCTTCTGCCTCACTTCCTGTATCAACTAATGTATACCCACGTTCTCCCTTAAATAAATAACAATTGACTTCACGAATTCCAAATGGAAATCTGACCTTCACTAAATAGATGTCGTCTACCACTTTTGTAAGCATAAGTCCTCCATATCAGTTTTTTTATATCATTATTTATATATGATATTTTTTATTTCGATAAAGCTCTCGATAAATCCTTTTAAAAATCCTGAAAATTACTACATTATTTGTTGAAAATGAAAAACTGCACCATTTCTCGACATTTTTTTGATTATAATAAAAACGAATGAGTAAATTTAAAATGAGTGAGGCCCTGTGCATGAAATTTAGACTATCATTAAAAATAGGACTTATGTTTTTTGTCATCATCCTAGGGCTAGAATTGACTATGGTCTTTTTTTTGCATAATGTTTTAGTTGACTCCCGAATTGAGGATGAAGTTAGTTCCCTTTTAGCCAGAGGACACTCACACCAGCTAACACTGGAGCATTCATTTGATGAGGAGACTATTTACCATGTGACCTTAATGGAAGTCGCAGCAAATACAGATGTCATGGTGACAGATGCAGATCAGCAAGTCTTAAGTTCCTCTTTTCAAAACCAACGGGTTGAGGAAGCCTTTTTACAAAACTTTACTTTTGACAGTGTTCCGAGAAAAGGCTTGATTTTAAATGATGATATTGATTCTTTTTCTTACATCAATACGGTACATGAAATTATAAATGGAAATGGCGAAACGATTGGTTATGTCTATATGTTTTTGTCAACCGATTCCTTGCATGCCGTCATTCATCAATTAAATGAACACTTTTGGTTAACTGCTTTTATTGTCATTTCCTTAACAACGATCATTATTTTTATTTTATCGGTTAACATTGTCAAACCCTTACTTAAAATGAAAGAAGCAACAGGCAAAATGAGCAAGGGTGATTTTTCAGTTTCCCTTCCTAATACGCGCAAAGATGAGCTTGGCGATCTCGCCCGGTCCATTCAAACCCTTGCTCATGATTTAGATTATCTAAAAAAAGAGCGAAATGAATTTTTGGCTACAATTGCTCATGAATTACGAACACCATTAACGTATATTAAAGGCTATGCAGATGTTGTCCAAAAGAGAAAACTTTCAGCAAAAGATGAGGATAAATATTTGAAAATTATTCAAGAAGAATCCGAAAAGTTAACCGAATTAATCGATGATTTATTAGATTTAGCGAAATTGGATCAGAACCAATTTGAAATTAAAAAGGAAATGATTCATTTAGCGAACTTTCTAGAACAAGTTCAGCTTAAAATGGAACCTGCTTTTTACGAAAAAAAGATGTCATTGTCCGTTCAATGCCCAAATCAATTATCCCTCTGTGCTGATCCAAGACGGTTTGAACAAATCATTGTCAATTTATTAGATAATTCCATTCATTATTCTAATAGCGGCTCCGAAGTGATCGTAGCTGTCTCAGCGGTACATAGCGGTCTATTAATCGAAATTATTGATAATGGACAAGGCATTCCAGCAAGCGATATTCCCCATATTATGGACAAGTTTTATCGGGTTGAAAAAGCAAGAACACGTAAATATGGTGGTTCAGGTCTTGGCTTAGCTATTGTCAAAGAACTAATGAATGCCCACGGTGGCGATATTTCCATTCAAAGCAAAGAAAACAAAGGAACAACGATTCAATTACTTTTTAAGGATGAAAAAAAATGAACCAAACTTTATTACTAATTGATGATGAAGAAAGAATGCTTGATTTATTATCTTTGTATTTAAGCCCTTTAGGTTATACTTGTGTGAAAAAAAGCTCTGCCCGTACAGGAATCGAATATGCAATACATCAGAACATTGATTTAATTTTACTAGATGTCATGATGCCAGAAATGAGCGGCTGGGATGTTTGTACCGAGATAAAAAAGAAAAAGATATTCCAATCATCATGCTAACTGCCAGAACGGATAAACAGGATATATTAACAGGTTTAACAATGGGGGCTGATGACTATATTACCAAGCCCTTTGACGAAGAAATATTAGTGGCTCGAATCGAAGCTGTTCTTAGAAGAAGTGGACGAAAGAAACAGCTTCAATTCAAAGGCTTAATGCTTAACAATGATTCATTTGAAGTTCACTATCAAGATAAAGAACTGCTATTAACTAAAAAAGAATTTGCTTTATTACAGCTTTTCCTCTCTCACCCAAATAAAGTGTATACACGTGAAAATTTAATTAGTTCCGTTTGGAATAATGAATTAAATATCGAAGACCGTACCGTTGATTCGCATGTCCGTAATTTAAGAGACAAATTAAGGCAAGCTAACGTTCCTGTCGAAAAATACCTCAAAACCGTTTGGGGTATAGGATATAAATGGCTTGATGTTTGAGACTATGTATTCGTGTTAGAGTCCGGCTTGAGCTCTACAAGTCCGACTCTAACAAAAAAACCGAATCCAAAAAAGATTCGGCTATTAGCATATCCATTCCGTTCGCTTATTCCTCTATAGCTCCTAATTCACTTTCCGTCACCCATTTATGATTTTTCTCTTCAACTCCTGTTGTGGTTAACGTAAAATCAACCATGTAAACGGTTGTTCGTTCGACAGAGTCAATTTCAACAAGAGCTCCTTCCATACCAGACATATGTTCAGCTGTCGTTTGTACTTCTTCTCCGACAGCAAATGGCTCGTCCCCTGCATCAACAATTTCTTCATGGATAATCCATTTATGATTTTCGACACGTTCACCGCCATTTTCAGGTGTATAAGAGATAGCATACGCGTACGTATCATATGCTCCGACAATCTGTGCTACTGCTCCTTCCATTCCTTCCATATGTCCATCAACAATTAAAGCCTCACTCCCTACTTCATAAGTAGGCTCGTCCATTTCATTTAACCCTTCTGGCACTTCTCCAGAACTTGAGTGATTCATACCTGCATGTGAGTCATGTCCTTCATGATTTTGACCATTGTGATTTACCCCATCATTGGAATCAACTTCATCAGTTGTGCTTCCACATCCAGTTAAAACGATTACCAATACAAAAGCACTCATTAGCTTTTTCATATGTTTCATCTTCTACCACTCCTTTAATTGACTATCACTAGCTTAGAAAAAAAGTGTGCAGAAAAAATGAAGTTTTTCACAAAATTGAATGAGTTAAATCGACACTTGTACTTTTTTAGCAATAGATGCCATATCCTGTGCTGAATAAACATTTGTGCCTTGAGCCTTTAATTGAGCAATACCGTACATAGCGGAGGCTACCGTTTTTGCCTCAATTCCCCATTTCGCTTTAGTTGAATCTTTTAACATCCATGCAAGGCTTTTAAACGCCCAATCAGCTACTTTCTCACCAAAACGAAATTCTTCTCGCTCTCCTAGAAGTAATGATGGTTGAACGATAGACAAAGCCGGCAACGATAAAGCTTTTAAATGTTCTTCCAACTCTCCTTTTATTCGAGTATAGAAGAATTTTGATTTAGAATTTGCCTTCATCGCACTGACTAAGATAAAATGCTCCATTCCTTTCTCCTTCGCCAGTTTTGCCAATGTAAGTGGATATTGGACATCAATTTTAAACATATTTTCTTGTGATTGCGCTTTCTTGATCGTCGTACCAAGGCAGCAATACACATCTTGTACGTCCATTTCATTTTGATAATCTACTAACTTGTCAAAATCAACCGTCACTTCCTTTAACTTATGATGTGTAATCGATAATGGGCTTCGTACGAAAGCAACAACTTCTGAATAACGGTCCCCTTCTAGTAGAATTTGCAAAAGTTCTGAGCCAACTAGCCCACTCGCTCCAACAATTAAAGCCTTTTTTGTGTCCAACGTCATCCACTCCTTTCTTTTATTCTATTATTTTTCATCAAACTTTGAAACTTTTAAGGAGTAGAAACTAAAGCATAAGAGCAGATTGTTTTTATCTTGAAAAAGAATATGGGATAATGAGCATGATCAACCTAAATTTTGAAAAATGAGAGGATGAATCGTACATGAACATCGTGACATTAAACAATGGAGTCCAAATGCCACAGCTCGGCTTCGGGGTTTTTAAAGTAGAAAATGAGCAAGCTGAATTAGCGGTAAAAGAAGCAATAAATGTTGGCTATCGTTCTATTGATACAGCAACCATTTATCAAAATGAAGAAGGTGTCGGCAAAGCGATAAAAGAATGCGGTGTTCCTCGTGATCAGTTATTTATTACAACAAAGGTGTGGAATGGTGACCAAGGTTATGAAAACACGTTACGAGCGTTTGATTTGAGTTTACAGAAACTCGGTTTAGATTATGTTGATCTCTATTTAATTCATTGGCCTACTCCTCAATATGATCAGTATGTAGAGACGTATAAAGCATTAGAAAAACTTTATAAAGATGGCCGAGTTCGAGCCATTGGAGTTAGTAATTTTGCCATTGAACATTTACAGCGCATTTTAGATGAATGTGAGGTAATACCTGTTTTAAATCAGGTAGAATGTCATCCATTATTAACGCAAAAAGAGCTAAAAGCTTTTTGTGAAGAAAACGATATTTATATAGAATCATGGAGTCCCCTACAAAGAGGCGGAGAAGTATTACAATTAGAAGAAATCACAAAGATTGCTAACACCCATCAAAAATCACCCGCACAAGTGATTTTACGCTGGCATCTTCAACATAACTTCATTGTCATCCCTAAATCCGTTACCCCTTCAAGAATCAAAGAGAATTTTGAAGTATTCGATTTTGAATTAACAAATGAAGAGATGAAGCAAATTGACCAATTAAATAAAAATGAGCGTTGTGGTTCCGATCCAAAAACAAACAACAAAAGATAAAATGATCAAGCAGCCAAAAGTTAATCGAAACTTTTGGCTGCTCTTTTTTATGTGGGTGCCTATCATAATGTCGTTTTTTGTACCTTAATTCCCTGCATTTCATTTTTTCATTACCAATTAATTCTTATTCGCACTCTAAATTTCCGCATCTCGTATTTTCATTACTAATTAACCTTTATTTGCACTCTAATTCATCGCATTCCATTTTTTCATTACTAATTAACCTTTATTTGCACTCTAATTCATCACATTGCATTTTTCCATTACCAATTAACCTTTTTTCGCACTCTAATTCTCCGCACCTCGCATTTTCATTACTAATTACTCTTTTTTTCGCACCCTAATCCTCCGCACCTCTACTTTTCATTACCAATTACTCTTTACCCACCTCCTCAGCAATGCACGGTTCTAAAACCCGGCTAAGGTTTTAGCGTACTCAAATGGGGTTGGCATAATTTTTTTATATAACTCATCATTCTCTAATTGCTCTAAACTTTTATATTTGTAAATTTTATTGATTTCTAAAAACCATAATCGATGTTCATGGTCGACAATAAAGTCCACTGCTAAATCACCATAATTGCCCACCTCTCGATCTAATAACTGACATAATTTAATACAAAGCGATTCCATGTTTTCGTATAGCAGTTGATTTTTTTCTTCGTTGACTTGATAAATATCATTCAAGGCCTCTTTAGCTTCCACAATCTTTTTCGTATATTGAAGATTAGTCGTTACGCTACCTTTTTCAGCCATTCTGGCAATGATTCCTTGAACATTCCATTTCCTGTTTCTATCCTTTTGCAAATACGCTCTAAAGTCTAAATGATGTTCATCAAAATCGGTTGAAACACTTTGTTGAATCACATAGTCTTTTTGTAACAATGGTTGCATCTCTTTTTTGACATCTTCCCAATGAACAAAAGCATTCGATTCGTTATCAACATTAGTCATTTGATATTGCTCTTGTTGTTGTTGAACCATCATAATCCCTCGTCCTCTTGAGCTATTAGAAGGCTTTAAATAAACCGTACCGTATTTTTCTATCTGCATTTTGACTTGCTCACATTCCGTTAACTTTTCAGTATAAGGAAAATAATCCTTTAATTCATTGTCTGTACTACCCCATTCATATAAATCCCATTTCGTAAAATGATAGGAGTTAAAGATTCGATCGCCAATTGTTTTAATAAGCTCATCATAAGTTTCTTCTTTAAGTTTTCTCCATTTATAAACAGAATCCGGGTATGGGAAAGTCGCTTTCACCCAACGGTTCTGGCGATTTTCACCATTTGGATTATAATAATAACCTTCTATCGTTTTTGTTGTAAAATCGATATCAGTTGGAGCACATAGGAAAATGACGCCCTTTATTTGATCATAATTGGTAAATCTTTTTTTAAAATAATTTAATCGTTTTGCTGTTACTTTTTTTTCACTTTTAAGTGCAATATAAGCAATGACAGGCCCAATTCGTAAGTGCCGTCCTTCATAAAGGAGTTCATATGGTAATTCTTGTGGAATAGTCACTTCATTGATCAAATCTTCTGAAAACCCGATTGTTTCATCAGGCAATTCATCATTCATCATTACGACCATTTCTTTTATCCAATTTCCAAATTGAACTAAAATTCGTTGCGAATGAATCTGATATCTTTCTTTAATCTGCTCCGTTATATATACTATTCCGCTTTTTTTACTCGGAATATAATTTATATACATGTTTTCATCTCCCTTCATTTGATTAAAAACCAGCAATTGATTTAGCATAAAGAAAAGGAGTCGTCATTACCTTCTCGTATATTTCTTCAAAACCTTCTTGTTGTAAGAGAACATAACCGTAACTCTTATTTAATTCTAAAATCCAAATATTTAACTTTTGATCGATAATAAAATCTAGAGCAAGATCGCCATAATGACCACTTTGGCAACGGTCAAGTTGTTCGCAAATAAACGAACACACTTCTTCTACTTTTTCGACAAGTTGCTCTGTTTCCTTTTCTCCTAAATGAAATAACAAAGCCATCGCTTCATTACCTAACATTCGTTTATCACTTTGCTGAATGTTTGTAACTATCTGTTCTTTTTTTGAAAATTTAGCAATAATCCCAGAGCAAGACCATCGTTTGTGCTCATCTTTTTGCATATAAGCTCTGAAATCTACCTTTCTTTCTTCATAGATGAGCGGAACTCCTTGTTGAATGATAAACTTTTGATTGTTAAACTTCCGTAAATACCTTTTTAACTCGGCTTCATTTTCTATTTGAGTCATCGTTTTTTTAGCGTTAATAAATTGGAAGCATCCCATATGCATTTTCACCATTTCAATTTTCTTCCCTAGTGAACCTTGAATTGGCTTGATGTAGACAGAATCATACTCTGTTAACATTCTTTTCACTTGAGTTAGCGGATCGGTTAAACGTTCTGTATAAGGTAAGTATTGTTTTATTTGTTCATTGACCGTTAACCAACTCCAAAATTCCCATTTATTAAAATGATACGTGTTAAAGATAGTGTCACCAACATATGTGTGCAAATGATCATAAAGTTGCTCGGAAAGCTTCTTCCTCCTAAAAATAGCTGCTGGATAAGGAAATATTCCCAACTTCCATTGCTCGTTCTCTTCTATTGCCTCTGAATCATAATAATAACCCTTTACTGTTTGAGTGATTGGCTCAAAAGAATCTAGAGCACAAATATAAAACAATCCATTAGCTAGCTTCTCATGATTAAATCTTTTCTTATACTGGGTCAACTTTGATTTCTTAATAGATTCAAATGACTTAAAGGCGATAAAAGCGACAACAGGACCAATATAAAGATTCTTTTTTTCTACTTTTACTTCAAAAGGAAGTTTGGTAAGACTCTCTAAATGAGCACTGTTCTGCATAGATAGCTCTATCGTATTTTCTTCTAATGCCTCTTCTTTTTTTATGTTTAATTCTTTAGTCCATGCCCCGAAATGAACGAAGATCCTTTTTTCACGAATTTCGTATTTTTGACAAAATGCGGTTGAAAGATAGATTGCTTCTTCTTTAGGTACTGTTCTCCATTTAATATTCAAGATCATCCCTCCCTTTTTAAAGTTTTATCAATTCGTTTATTATTTTGCATCGCTTTTTTTACTGCCATTTTGGCTAGCATTAATGTCGGATCATATTTTGTTATTTTTTATTTTGAATATAGGGGAAAAGTAACGGTATTTCTGTACATCCGCCGATTATGGCTGAAATTCCCTTTTGCTCATATTTTTGAATGATTTTATTTAACTCGTTTAAATACTGGTTGTTAGCAATATAGCCAGCTTTTACTTCATCAATCGCACTAGCCACGATTTTTTGTTCTTTTTTAGTCGGAATGGCAAGTTGAACATCTTCTGATTGAAAGGCCTTTTGATATAGTTGAGCCTTTACGGTACCTGAAGTCGCTAATAATAATATTTGCTTCTCTCCATTTATTGAGTTCTTCACAAAATGAACTGTATTCTCAATCATATTTAGAATCGGAGTATGAATGTGTTTTTGAATATCTTCCAACCAATAATGAGCTGTGTGACATGGCATCACGATAAAATCGACCCCGGCTTTTTCTAACACTTTGGCGGTTTTAATTAATTCAACTACCGGACTTTCTTGTTGGTCCATAATGGCGTTTACCCTTGATGGAATCCTCGTGTTATTGTAAATAAGAAGCGGAATATGGTCTTGATCACGACTTACCTTTGTCAATAAGATGATTTTCTCCGCTAAATCAACAGTTGCAAGTGGCCCCATTCCTCCTAAAATACCTATCGTTTGATTCATACTAAAACCCTGCTAGTCTCTTGCAGTAAAGCATATTTAATAAACGAGTTTCATAAAAAAGGGCTTCCTCTCCTGCATAAAAGGCTGTATAATCGTTAGGTGATTTATGGTTAATTTCTATCAGCCATAGCTTTAATTGGTCGTCAAGGGCTACATCAATTCCTAATCTCCCAAAATGGACTCCACTTTTATCCAAAGCCTCTCCTATCTTGAATGCAAGTTCAGAAAACTGTTGACGAATGCTCGTTACTTCTAAGTGTGATAATCGATAAACTTCTGATAAAGTTTTCTCTCCACGCTCAACTTGACCTCCACCTGAACGGTTACTCGTAATTTTTCCAGCTATACCTCTTCTACCAATCAAACCAACATCTTTCCATTTTCCTTGGTAGTCTTTCATAAGGATCAACCGAAAATCAACGATGCTTTCCTCAAAGAGTTTTAACTTTAAACCTTGCTGCAAAAGAAATTGCTCCGGCTCTAATTGCTTAAGTTCATCGGCTAGACTGTTAATAGGAATCTTCTTTTCATGAAACCCATCATTGAACAAAACTTCTTCTCCCACTTTTTTAATCCTCTGAATCCCTACTCCTTTTTTCCCTGATAAAGGTTTTATATATATTTGTTCATGCTCATTTAAAAAGGAGAACACATCCTTGTTACTTTTATAAAGAGTGGTTTCAGGTAAATATTGTTTAATATCATAGTGATTGAAAAGACACTCGTGCATCTCCCATTTATTAAATGTATTTGAATTGAAAACCCGAAAACCTAATACAGTTTGAAAATGTTCTCTCATTTTTCGAGGTAATGTTGTTTTTTTTAGAATCGAGCGCGGATAAGGAAAAGTCCCCTGC
>NZ_ALPT02000084.1 GCF_000292245.2 Alkalihalobacillus alcalophilus ATCC 27647 = CGMCC 1.3604
GGCAAGGTTTTTCAGGGAGGATTGAAGGGCAATGCTGTCCACTTCTTTTAGCCATACGAATTCCTTTTTTAGTTGGGTTAATTCAGCCGAACAAGCATTGTAAGTTAACCCTTTGCCTGTTTCTTGGTAGGTATCGTTCCATTGCCCTAAAAAGCGATTAAAGACAAAACGAGAACAGCCGATGGTTTTAGCAATGAAGATTTCCTGTTCTTTGCTTGGATAGAGACGGAATTTGTATGCTTTGTTGATGAGCATTGTTTTCACCTCAGATAGGAATGTATGTTCTTATTATACCCTAACAAGAATCTCTTTGGCTACCGCCAACCGCCATTCATCTCCCCCTTATCGTTGGGCTTCTCCCTTCACACGATTGAAGAGGGAGTCTTCTGTCGGGAAATGATAAATGTTACCTGTTTTTGTATCGGAGGAGGGTCGAGGTTTCGTCTCTCCTCTTTCAGACAGAAGAAAAACGCTCGCATATGCCGTTTCTCAGCTTCGTTCATCTGCTCATGAACTAGTGTTCTTTCGCATTTCTTCTCCGCTTTGTGCCTACTCTGACAAGCGTTTTTTCTTAAGTTATGTGATTTATATATAGAAAAGTCGACAAAGTTAGAGTATACGCTTTGTCGACCACCTCATTAAAAATGCTTGAATTGGATTCGGGTTGCTTAAAAAATATGACTTTTAGAGGTGTTATTCTCTTATTTATTCCAATCCGCTAAAAACTTCTCAATCCCTTGATCCGTCAACGGATGTTTCGTTAATTGCTTAATAACGTTAAATGGAATAGTTGCAATATGAGCACCTTTAATAGCTGCTTCTGTCACATGAACAGGGTGTCTAACAGAGGCAGCAATGATTTCTGTGTCAATTCCGTGCACATTAAAAATGCTAGAGATTTGCTCAATTAAAGTAAGGCCATCTGCCCCAATATCATCTAAACGCCCTAAAAATGGTGACACATAAGTAGCTCCAGCTCTAGCAGCGATTAAAGCTTGAACCGCAGAGAATACAAGCGTTACATTTGTTTTAATACCTAATTCAGAAAAAGCATGAACCGCTTTAAGTCCTTCAACAGTCATTGGAACTTTAACAGTCACATTAGGAGCGATCGCAGCAAGTTCTTTTCCTTCCTCGATCATTCCTTCTGCATCTAGTGCAATCACTTCGGCACTAACAGAACCCGGGACAAGTGATGCGATTTCACGAATTCGATCATGAAAATCAACACCTTCTTCTTTTGCTACTAATGAAGGGTTTGTTGTAACACCTGCTAAAATACCTAATGCATTTGCTTCTTTAATTTCTTCTAAATTCGCCGTATCAATAAAAAATTTCACTTCTCTTCACCTCTACCCATTTTATTTAAGCGTTTTCTTTCAGTCTCTCTTTTTATAGAAAAACCAACAACTTTATCGTACTGTCTATTTACATTAAAAGATTAAAAAAAGGAAGGAAAAAAGCTCACCTATACAAGTGCCCTTTTCCCTTCTCCACTTCCTAAATATTTACGCACGATTAGAAGAACCGAATTCTTTCATTTTACCTTTAACCGTTTCTTTAATCGCTTCACGTGCTGGTCCTAAATATTTACGTGGATCATATACATCTGTATCTGCAGCTAGAACTTCACGGACTGCTTTAGCTGAAGAAATTTGACTTTCTGTGTTCACGTTAATTTTTGCATGACCAAACTCAATGGCTTTTTTGATATCAGCCGTAGGGATACCTGTACCACCGTGTAATACTAGTGGAATACCTACTAAAGAATCAATCTCTTTCATATGGTCAAAGCCTAGATTTGGCTCACCTTTATAAGGACCATGTACAGAACCTAGAGCTGGAGCAAAACAGTCTACTCCTGTTGCTGCTACTAATTCTTTACACTCTGCAGGAATCGCATAAGCTGCTTCTGCATCATCTACAATTAAGTCATCCTCTTGTCCGCCGATACGTCCAAGTTCTGCTTCTACAGAAACACCAACAGCGTGAGCAATTTCAACTACGCGTTTTGTAATAGCGATATTTTCTGCTAATGGATGATGAGAACCGTCAATCATGACAGATGTGAATCCAGCGTGAATCGCTTGAACACATTTCTCTAAGCTTGAACCATGGTCAAGGTGAATCGCTACTGGAACTGTAACATTGTACTCGTCCATTAACGCTTTAACCATACTTACAACTGTTTTAAATCCACCCATATAACGTGCAGCACCTTCAGAAACACCAAGGATAACTGGTGACTTTTCTTCCTCTGCTGCTTGTAAAATCGCTTGTGTAAATTCTAGGTTGTTCAGGTTAAACTGACCTACCGCATAACCTTCCGCCTTTGCTTTGTTTAGCATTTCTGTCATTGAAACTAAAGGCATCTTAATTCCTCCTTCAAATTGTGCATTTCTAATATGCTCGTCCTACCGTGCAATCGAGTTTGCCTTATTTAACAAGTTACCCGAATCCAAGGGCAAATATCCATGCAAACGAATATATGTACATCAAGCCTTTTAAATAAGGTTTACATTTCTTCTGGTAAGATTGAACGTGTTCATTATAGCATATATCTATCCATAAAAAACGGCAATACACTTGATAATTCAACACTTTTTTCATTTTTCAAAAGAAAGCGTTTACTACTTTTCATTTTCCGTTCTCATCATTTTTCTACTTTAAAAGTGTATTTTTAATAACATTCCGGACGTCATCAATATCAAATGGCTTTGAAAAATGGGCAACGGCCCCTGCGTCCAAAGCTTGATTAATAAGATTTAATTCACCATAAGCCGTCATCATAATAACTTCAATATGGGCATGTGTTTCTTTTATTCGTTTTAAAATCTCAATTCCATCCATCCCCGGAATTTTCATATCTAATAAAACAAGGTCAGGGTTTTCGTCATTCACATATTTTAAAGCTTGCACCCCATTAGGAGCTTGAAACACATGATAACCATCTTTTTTTAATATTTCACTTAATAAGACACGGATTCCATACTGATCATCAACAATTAAGATCTTTTTTTCAGCACTCATTTTCGATCCTCACTTTCTTCTTTCTAAATTTAAAAAGTTTTTTACTTTCCTCACAAAATTATTTTTTCCAGACTCCCTTATATTCGATCCGAAAATGAAGAATCCTCCTTCTACTTAAACAAAGGTAATAAAAGTTTTTAATCCTTTAACAATAAAAATGTAACATATTGAAACAACTAATTAAGAAGATTTTTTCATTTTTATTGAATTTAAGCTATAATTCAATAGCAAAATCATTCAAATATAGAAAGTGAGTGACGATAGATGATTCAAATTTTTACAACACAAATTCAAGGATTAATGAAGCAAATAAAAGATAAACAAGAAGAAGCTATTGAGGATGGCGCTCGCTTATTAGCACAAGCACGAGTTGGGAGCAGCTCCATTTATGTCCACGGAACAAAAGAGATGGGTGTCATTGAACAAGAAGCATTATCTGGTGAAGACCATTTAATACATATTAAACCATTGCTTTGTGAGGAAAAAGTCGTTTCACTTGATGTTAATGACCGCGTCCTCTTAGCAAGCCGTTATACAACTGATCCCGACGCCATTAAAATCGCCAAAGATTTAAAAGAAAAAGGCATTCCCTTTGTAGCAATAAGCACACTAAAAGAAGTAGAAGCAACTAGTGAAGGACTTGACACATTAGCTGATGTTTTTATTCATTTAAATGTAAAAAAACCTGTTGTTCCTTTAGATGACGGCACACGTACAGGTTATCCAGCCTCCCTCATCGCTTTATATACTTACTTTTGTTTGGCACTAACGTTAAAAGAGATTTTGAGTGAAGTAGAAGATGAACTTTAAAGTGAATGAAAAATGGGGCTTATATTTGATGGCTTTTGGCTTCATTGGGGGCCTTTGATTCCCTTTCCGGCTTTGATTCAACGGCTTCGGGATTCATTGGGGGCCTTTGATTCCCTTTCCGGCTTTTATTCAATGGCTTCGGGATTCATTGGGGGCCTTTGATTCCCTTTCCGGCTTTTATTTGATAGCTTTGGGATTCATTGCCCCCTTTGATTCCCTTTCTGGCTTTGATTCAATGGCTTTCGGCTTCATTGCGGGCCTTTGATTCCCTTTCCGGCTTTTAGCAACCGACTTTCGCACTCATTGCCCCCCCCCTTTGATTCCCTTTCCGGCTTTTAGCAACCGGCTTTCGCACTCATTGCCCCCTTTTGATTCCCTTTTGCACTTTTAGCAACCGGCTTTCGGCTTCAATATACCCAAAACAAAAAGTTCCTTCCTTCCACTTAATAAGCAGAAAGAAGGAACTTATTATTATTTATTGATCGATGCACCGATGAAATCACGGAAGAGTGGTTGTGGGCGTGTTGGTCTTGAGACGAACTCTGGATGGAATTGTGAAGCGATAAAATAAGGGTGATCACTTACTTCTACAATTTCCACTAATCTTCCATCAGGGCTTGTCCCTGAGAAAATAAAGCCGGCTTTCTCCATTTGTTCACGATACTCATTGTTAAATTCATAACGATGGCGGTGACGCTCATAAACAACTTGCTCGTCATATGCTTTATTAGCAACAGAACCATCTACTAATTTACATGGGTATAAACCAAGACGAAGCGTACCTCCCATATCTTCCACATCTTTTTGTTCTGGTAATAAGTCGATGATTGGGTATGGTGTTTCTGGGTTTAATTCAGCCGAGTTGGCTCCTTTTAATCCAAGTACATTACGGGCAAATTCAACGGATGCTAATTGCATTCCTAGACAAATTCCTAAGAAAGGAACCTTTTGTTCACGAGCATAACGAATCGCTGAAATTTTCCCCTCAATACCTCGATCTCCAAATCCACCAGGTACAAGAATTCCATCTGCTTCTTTTAATAAATCAGCTACATTTTCATCTGTAACTTGTTCGGCATCGACCCAATCAATTTCAATATCTGCATCAAAGGCATATCCAGCATGACGAAGTGCTTCTGCTACAGAAAGATACGCATCTTGTAAAGCAACATATTTACCAACAAGAGCAATACGAACTTTTTTAGATAAGTTCTGCACCTTCTCAACAAGGCCCGTCCATTCTGTCATATCTGCTTCTTGACAGTTAAGTTTTAAGTGATTACATACGATGTCATCTAAGTGCTGTGCTTGAAGATCAAGGGGCACTTGATAAAGGGTATCGGCATCTCTCGCCTCAATAACTGCATTTTTGTCGATGTCACAGAATAACGCAATTTTTTCCTTCATATCTTGTGGAACTGGTTTTTCAGTACGAACGACAATGACATTCGGTTGAATACCTAAGCTTCTTAATTCCTTCACACTATGTTGTGTAGGTTTTGATTTCATTTCGCCAGCCGCTTTTAAGTAAGGGATTAATGTACAATGCACATACATCACATTATCGGCCCCAACATCACTTTTAATTTGGCGAATCGCTTCTAAGAAAGGTAAACTTTCAATATCTCCAACGGTTCCACCAATCTCTGTAATTACTACATCTGCACTTGTTTCGCGACCAGCACGGTAAACACGTTCTTTAATTTCATTCGTTACGTGCGGAATAACTTGAACCGTTCCACCAAGATAATCTCCGCGACGCTCCTTTTTTAAAACTGTTGAATAAATTCTACCTGTTGTCACATTACTGTTTTGGCTTAAATTAATATCAATAAAACGCTCATAGTGGCCTAAATCTAAATCTGTTTCCGCTCCATCATCTGTTACAAACACTTCACCATGCTGATATGGGCTCATTGTCCCTGGATCGACATTAATATACGGATCAAATTTTTGAATCGTTACTTTCACACCACGATTTTTTAATAAACGTCCTAAAGATGCAGCTGTAATTCCTTTACCTAATGAAGATACAACCCCACCCGTTACAAATATATACTTAGCTGTCATACGATCGACTCCTTCTTACTTAAAATAAAAGACTGTTTTTCACTACTTTTCCCAATATCGATGAGGGATTTACGAAATCAATAAAAAATAACCTTTACCTACTCATTTTTTCCATATATGTGAAAATAAAAAAACAAAAGTGACACGTATCCCATAAATTGGGGGCGCACACTTTTGTTTATATATCTAAAACAATTATTACTTTTTCTAAAGCCCAAAAATGATTCTACCTAGAACCGAAAAAGAAGTCAAGTGAATCGGAGGATAAAATTATTCCTCTTCTTCCGTTTCTTCTTCATCGTCGCCTTCAGCAAAGTCATCTAAATCTGTATCTTGATCTTTAAAAACCTCTTCTTCTTCCTCTTCCTCATCTTCATCTTCTTCTTGAGAAAGCTCATCCAACTCATCTTCTAAGTCTTCAAACTCATCTTCTTCAAAATCCTCATCAAGAAGATCGTCCTCTTCATCTAGAGCTAATGCTTTTGCCTTCTTCTTCGGTTTAGCAACAGAAGAAGTAATTTCCTCTTCCACTTGCTCAAGAGGATACCAGCTTCTTAAACCCCAACGGTTATCACCAAGTGTTAAGAAACGACCATCAATATTTAGGTCTGTATATAAGAAGCTCATACGTTCCTTGACTTCTGTTTTTGACATTCCTTTTAAAGTCGCTACTTCATTGATCAACTCATAATATTCATAAGCTTCATTTTTCTCTTGCATTAATAAATAAGCTAACTCGACCATTGCGCACTCTGCAAGCTCTTCTTTTCTCATATCCGCGATTTTCAATAAAGACACTTCCTTTCCTACCTTCAATCTATCAGCAATCCTGAATATCCAAAATCATACTTCCCATTATAAACATATTTCCACGAATTATGCTAGATTGACGAGGAAAAAACTAGAGCAAATTAAGCAAAGGCTCAAAATGCTCGATTCTCCCCGTGTGTGGCGAGTTTTTTATCCCTTCCCTTTTAAAAGAAGATCGGTTTGCCAATCAATATATTGCTCTAACGTATATTGTTTTCGCAAAGCCCATCTTCGGAATGTCCACATTTGACCTTGTACTAAAATATTATGAGCAAGGAGATTCACTTCATCCCCTTTAACGTTTAATTCATTAGCCTCGACGCATTCACGAATGATTTCTTCTAAGATGCTAGCCATTTCTTTTTCCTTTTGAAGCACATATTGAAGTGATTCTTTAGGTAAGGCTTTCACTTCTTGATACATAACGAGAACTTCATCGGACATATCATCGACAATTTGAAAATAAGAATGAATCGCTAATTTAAGCCGTTCTAATGCTGAACCCTCTTTACTTAATTGCTTTTTCAAGCGCTTGGATACTTCAAGATAAATGTCATCACACACAAGATAAAGAATATCCTCTTTTGCTCCAATATACTCATACAAAGTTCCAATACTGAAGCCCGCTTCTTTGGCAATTTCCCTTGTTGTTGTACGGTGGAAGCCTTTGTCAATAAAAAGACGGACAGCTCCTTTGACCATTTGAGCACGACGAACTTTAATTAATTGTGGATCCTTTACCATTGAAGGCACCTTTTTATTCCTTAACATCGAACAACCCACACCCCATCCTTACGATTATTTCCTCCATCATACTAAAAAAGAGTAAATTTTCAAACTTTTAATAAAGAGTGACAAGGAATAGACAAAATTTCTGCTTTACCACTCAAGCCTTCTTTAAGGAGTTGAACGTCACACTTATTTCATGAAATAACTTTTTAGGAGCATACTAATCATTATTAGGTAAAAGAAGGTTAATCCTCAAACGACCATTAATTTATAATGACAAGGAGTCGGAAAATGTATGGTGTATGCACTTATCATAATTGCTCTTCTATTAATTCTTTTAGGTTTGGTCTGGTTGGATTTTCGGCTTGGGAGGCGCTCTTTAATCATAAACGAAGAACCGATAGAGCCCCTCGTACGCGAGAGCCGCATGCAACTCTTAACAACAGGTGATCATTTTGTTGAATGTTTAATGCAAGATCTTTTTCATGCCGAAAAACATATTCATATGCTTTTTTACATTTTTCGTGATGACCATATCGGCCAAAAGATAATTGATTTATTAGAATTAAAAGCGAAACAAGGAGTAAAGGTGCGGTTAATGGTCGATATGTTCGGTTGCAAGATTTCTTTTCGTAATAAAAGAAAATTAAAAAAAGCAGGGGTCAAACTTCACCTAACACCGCCCCTCTCTTTTCCTTATTTTTTCTTTAAATTAAATCAACGAAACCATCGAAAAATCGTGATTTGTGATAGTAAAGTGGCTTATTTTGGCGGTTACAATATTGGGGACGAATATTTAGGTCGCGATCCGAAGTTTGGACGATGGCGAGATCTTCACATTCGCATGCAAGGTAACGGTGTGCAGGATTTACAAAAAAGCTTTTTAAATGATTGGGAAGATGTTTGCCATAAAAGCTTTGAGGATGCCTCCTTTTACCCAGCTCTCCAACCTGGGACACAAAAGCTCATCATGTTTCCGACAAATGGCCTTTTTTTAGAAGAACAACAATTAAAACATATCGAAGCAGTCAAACACTCCCTTACGATTGCCACTGCCTATTTTATCCCCAGTGAGAGGATGATGAAGGCATTAATTCAAGCAACGAAGCGTGGGGTGCAAATAAAAATCATCCTCCCGAAAAAAAGCGATCATCCGCTTGTACGCGAAGCCGCTTTTCCTTATTTTGATTCGTTGCTGCGTTCAGGTGTACAGATCTATCAATATTATCGTGGCTTTTTTCACACAAAAGCGATTTTATTCGATCACGATGCCGCTTATCTTGGAACTGCAAACTTTGATAAACGTAGCTTTTTTATAAACTTAGAACAAAATAGTTATATCTATGACAAAGATTTTATTAAATTAATCGCAGCTGAAATTGATTATGATATTTCGATATCCCATCAACTTACGATGGAAGAATATCAAAAACGCAGCCTCTATTTTCGTCTAAAAGAAAAAATCGCAAGTGCAGTCTCTGACTTTTTGTAGATGTAGGGGGTTCATGTAGGGATTTGATTTGATGGCTTTGGGATTCATTGGCGACCTTTGATTCCCTTTCCCGCTCTGATTTGATGGCTTTCGGAATCATTGACCTCCTTTGATTCCCTTTCCAACTCTGATTCGCTCGCTTTCGGATTCATTGGCTACCTTTGATTCCCTTTCTAGCTCTTTTCCATTCGCTTTTGGAATCATTGGGTTTCTATTAGGCTCTTTTCGACAAGTGACACTTATCAAATTTCAGCTTTATTCAAACGTTCCTCAGTATTCGCCTTCTCTAATTTCTTTGTTATCTTATTCTTTTTCCCCGATCAAAAAAAACCTCCAAGTAGTCATTAGTTTACGAGTAACCTAACTTCACTTAAAGGTGTTTTCATTCGACTCATCACATGAGGATAATCCCACTTATTTGCAGTCCATTCGTTCTCACTGTTATCCCCAAAAATAAGTAAACCCTTGATAGCCTAAATAAATCCCGACAATTCCAATGATCCCCGAAAAGACTGGTGGTGCTGGGATTGGGAGTTTTAAAAAGGCAAATAGTAAACCAACAATCAATCCAGCCAACAAGGCGAGCATGACTTCTTGCATAAGGACCCCTTCTTTCTAAAAAACATTGTCCTTACTACTATTTGTCTTTTTGAATGACTTATTCACTTAGACTACATGATTATGCTAAAAATACTTCAACAATAAACCAAATGATCATAATAAATTGCACCAATCCTTTGGCAACCGTACTGCTTAAAAAAGCAATTAATGACGCGATGGCAACCTTAAAAGCATGGCCTGGCTGCTGAATACTAATAAGCTCTGTCACAAAAACAAGGATAAACGGGACAAAAATGATGCCGAATGGAGGCATGATAAAGGAACCGACAATCACTCCAATCGCCGCCATTCTTTCTCCCCATTTGGAGCCACCATATCGCTTAACAAAATATTGGCTCGCAATTATATCAGCAAGAATCAGAAACAATGTAAAAATGACCATCCCAGACCAAAACCAGACCGACAAATCACTAAAAGTACCAATCCCAAAGCCGTAAACAAGAAACCCGACCCAAATAACGAGCACGGAAGGAACTAACGGAAAAATAAGTCCAATAAAACTTAAGAAAAAACAGATGGCGACCACTATCCACCATAACATCTCGACCATCAAACCTAACCTCCTTTTTTGCTAGCCAAAAACCCCTCTCTAATTTTTTAGAGAGGGAAAAAATCAATGAAGTGGATTACATTTTTTCAGGTGCATTTACTCCTACTAATGATAGCGCGTTTTTAATCGTAATTTGTGTCGCTCTCATTAGAGCTAGGCGTGCTTTTGTTTTCGCTTCATCAGCCTCATCAAAAACTCGTTCAGCATTATAAAAGCTGTGTAAAGTAGCGGCTAACTCGTGAACATAATTCGTAATGCGGTGTGGAATTTGTTTTTTCGCAGCCTCTGCTACAATTGCTGGGAAATCACCAATCACTTTAAGTAATTCAAACTCTTTTTCTGTACTAATTGGGGATAGGTCGATGTTTTCATCAAAAGTTAACCCCTTTTCTTCCCCTTGGCGAAGCATCGTACAAACGCGGGCATGTGCGTATTGGACGTAATAGACAGGATTTTCATTCGAATTAGACACCGCTAAGTCCATATCAAAATCTAAGTGTGAGTCAGCACTACGCATCGCAAAGAAATAACGTGTCGCATCAATTCCGACCTCTTCCATTAGATCACGAAGCGTAACAGCCTTCCCAGTCCGCTTGCTCATTTTCACCTTTTCTCCACCTTGATACAAACTGACCATTTGAATGATCTCAACGTCTAATTGGTCCGCCTCATAACCCAGTGCTTGAATCGCCGCACGCATACGTGGAATATATCCATGGTGATCCGCTCCCCAAACATTAATTAATTTATCAAAACCACGATTCATTTTATCTTGGTGATAAGCAATATCCGGAGTTAAGTACGTGTAGCTTCCATCATTTTTAATTAAAACACGGTCTTTATCGTCGCCATAGGTCGTTGAACGGAACCATGTTGCTCCATCTTCTTCAAATGTTTCGTCTTTTTCCTTCAACACTTGTAACGTCTCTTCCACTTTTTTCGTCTCGTATAAAGAAGTTTCAGAGAACCAATTATCAAACTCAACACGGAATTCTTTTAAGTCGACTTTAATTTTTTCTAATTCTTTTTCAAGTCCGTACTGACGGAAAAAGCTTAAGCGCTCTTCTTCTGGAAGTTTTGTTAACTCATCGCCCTTCTCATCTACTAACTGGCGACCAAAATCAATAATATCTTGACCGTGATAACCATCCTCAGGCATGGCTTTTTCTAACCCTAACGCTTAATAATAGCGGGCTTCTAAAGAAAAAGTTAAGTTGTTAATCTGATTCCCTGCATCATTTATATAATATTCACGCTCTACATCAAAACCAGCTTTCGCTAAAATATGGCTTAAGGAATCACCAACAGCTGCCCCCCGCGCATGTCCTAAATGCAGTGTTCCAGTTGGATTAGCGGAGACAAACTCGACTTGAATGCGCTTATTCCCACCAAAATCAGACTCTCCATAAGCCTCTTTACTCGTTAAAACGGTTTTGACAACGTCACGTAAATAAGAATTGTCCATAAAGAAGTTAATAAAACCAGGACCAGCAATTTCAACTTTTTCAATCATTGCCTCTTTTTGATTTAAACTAGCGGTTAGCTCCTCAGCAATTTGACGGGGTGCTTTTTTGGCAACACGTGCTAACTGCATCGCCATATTTGTTGCATAATCACCATGGGCTTTATCCTTAGGTGTTTCAAGAACCACTTCTGGCATCGTTTCATCAGTTGCGAGGTTAGCCGCTTTAACTGCCGAAATAATTTCCTGCTTTAGTTTCTCTTTAATTTGTTCTACACTATTCATTTTGATTTGTCCTCCTCAAGTGTTAAGCGAACTTCATGTGTTCCTGTATCTTGTCCTTGCATTAAAAAGTGATAGCGCAAATGAATTTTGCCACGTTTTTTTCCATTCGGCCAAGCGACGATGACTTTCTCCGTTTTTGCCGTTGTTTCCCATGAAATTTCAGGAGTCACATAACGACCTACTGTTGTTTCTCCCGCGATAAAAGCTTGCCTCATCAAAATAGAGCCTTGGCGGATCAGCATCAGTTCATGACCGTTCCACTTCATCGTCGTTTGAACGGTTTGCTCCTCACCGAACTTTTCCTCAAACCGCAAATACTCCGACTGCCCTTTTTTAAACAAATCTCCTCTAGTTGTAAATTCATATGCTTCTTTATGATCGCCTTGTTGGATCAAGGTTTTAAAAACCATTTTGATCGATTTTTTCACTATCTTCTCCATTGTTCGCACATCCTTCTCACTAAACAGTTTAGCGAGTTTATACAAGGCTTGCAAGATTTCTCTCATCTGCTTCTTCTACTGTTCACATTTCCTTTTCATCATCGACCAAAAAACGGATTAATATGATAGACTTCTTAAAAAACGTTGTTTGATTTTTCAAAGGGAATACTTTTTTTGCACCTTAATTTGGGCGACTCGGCTTTTTCATTACTTATTACCAGTTTTTTGCACCTTAATCCGGCCTTCGCGGCTTTTTCATTACCTATTACCAGTTTTTCGCACCTTAATCAAGGCTTACTCGCTTTTTCATTACCTATCATCAGTTTTTCGCTCCCTAATTTGGTCAAACTGGCTTTTTCATTACCTATTACCAATTTTTCGCACCGTAATCACGGCTACTCTGCTTTTTCATTACCTATTATCAATTATTCGCACCCTAATCCTGACAACTCTGCTTTTTCATTACCTATTACCAATTTTTCGCACCCTAATCCTGACAACTCAACTTTTTCATTACCTATTACCAATTTTTTGCACCGTAATCCGGCCGGCATGCCTTTTACATTACTAATCACTAATCCCCGCGTTCACACTATCTTTTAGCTTTTCTGACCTAAAAAAGGTGAGTGAAATTTCGTCACTCACCTTTCTATTCCTGTATGATTTTATTTAACAAAACCAAGGAGCATTTCACGAATCATTTTACTTGCGGTAATTTGTGTTTGTTCAGATGGGTCATAGTTTGGGGCCACTTCCACTAAATCGGAACCGACAACTTTCACATCAGATTTGGCAATAGCCATAATCGCTTCTAATAATTCCTTAGATGTGATGCCTCCTGCTTCTGCTGTTCCTGTGCCAGGCGCGTGGGCTGGATCTAATACATCAATATCAATCGTGACATAAACAGGACGGCCAGCAAGTGTTGGTAATACTTTTTTCAGTGGCTCAACTACTTCAAATTTAAACATATTCATGCCTGATTCTTTGGCAAACTGAAATTCCTCACGCATGCCAGAGCGAATTCCAAATGAATAGACATTTTCTGCTCCAATTAAAGAACAAGCTTTACGAATCGGTGTCGAGTGAGACAATGGTTCTCCTTCGTATTCTTCACGCAAGTCTGCATGTGCATCAAAGTGAAGAATCGCGACATCTGGATGCTTTTTGTGAATCGCCTTAAAAATCGGCCAAGATAATAAATGCTCTCCACCTAAGCCAAGTGGATATTTGCCATCAGCCAAAAGCTTATCAACAAATTCCTCCACCATATCAAGGCTACGAGCTGCGTTTCCAAATGGAAGGGGAATGTCACCAGCATCAAAATAGTTCACTTCTTCTAAATGCTTGTCCATATAAGGGCTATATTCCTCAAGACCTAAAGACGCTTCTCGGATTTTCGCAGGACCAAAACGAGAGCCTGGGCGAAAAGAGACGGTCCAATCCATCGGCATACCGTAAATGACCGCATCACTTTCTTCATACGTAGCACGACTCATGATAAATACTTTTCCAGAGTAAGATTCATCAAAACGCATATGAAATCCCTCCTATTTCAATAAATCAGCAACAAATTTTGGCAAGGCAAACGCCGCTTTATGAAGCTCTTTAGTATAATATTTCGTCTCAATCTCATGGAATCTTTCCTCGGAGACTTGTAGTGGATCATGCTTTTTCGAACCGATTGTAAACGTCCAAAGACCACTTGGGTATGTTGGAATATTGGCTGTATAAAGGTTTGTAATTGGAAAAATTTCTTTAACATCGTTATATACTTGTTTGATTAAATGTTGATGGAACCATGGATTGTCTGTTTGAGCAACAAAAATGCCATCTTCTTTTAGAGCTTTCGCAATTCCTACATAGAAACCTTTCTCAAAAAGTTTTACAGCAGGTCCAACTGGCTCTGTCGAATCAACCATAATGACATCATACGCATTTTCTGCTTCCGCAATGTGCATAAATCCGTCGCCTACTTGAACATCAACACGGCTGTCGTCTAAAGCTCCCGCAATGGACGGTAAATATTTTTTCGAATACTCGATTACTTTCCCATCGATTTCAACAAGAGTTGCTTTTTCAACAGATGGGTGCTTTAACACTTCACGAATAACGCCACCATCGCCACCACCAACAACAAGAACATGTTTAGGGTTTGGATGTGTAAATAAAGGAACATGAGCGACCATCTCATGGTAAACGAACTCATCCTTCTCCGTTGTCATAACCATGCCATCAAGGACTAGCATATTTCCAAACTCTTCTGTTTCGACTACATCTAATTGTTGAAAGTCGGTTTTCTCTGTATGTAGAGTGCGTTTAATTTTTGCTGTAATTCCAAAGTTTTCTGTTTGTTTTTCTGTGAACCATAACTCCATTTTCAATCACCTCTATAATTTATTTTCTTCTTTTATTGTTTTAAATAAACGTTTAATTAACCCGTTTTTTCTTCCAGTGACAAATAAAGCTGCCGCAAAATAATGGGGCAACAAGAGAAAGTATATAACAAAAGCGTAAAAAAGCAAACGAAATCTTCTTAATAAATGCCCTGTCATGTTTAAAATAATCGACTTCTACCAATCCTAATAAAAAGTCTAGCTTTTGCTAGGCCATCCTTTGAAAAATGGAGCGGTTCATCATCAAAGTTTCATAACTTTTTTACATGCTTTTAAATCAACACTCATGAAGAAACCGTACAAAAGAAAACAACGATAAAAGAGGTGACAAAACATGCAAGTAGTAATAAATCGTAAACGTAGGCGGAGAAAAAGCTTCCTTCGTAGGAGCTTTCGTCTTTTATTAGTGATGCTTCTACTTGTATCCGGTAGTGCTGTCGCTTTACTTTCTTATACAAGAATGCTCGGTCCACCTAATCTTGAGGTTTCACAAACGACGATCATTTATGGAGAAAATGGCGAGATTATCGGTGAAAGCCATAGCGGTCAAAATCGCTTTCCAGTCGAACTTGATTCTATTTCTCCTTATGTGATTGATGCAACGATATCAGTGGAGGATCGTCGCTTTTATGACCACTTAGGCTTTGATCCAAAACGAATCGGCGGGGCCATTATCGCCAATTTAAAATCCGGGGCCAAGTCCCAAGGTGCGAGTACGATTACGCAGCAATATGCCCGTAATCTTTATTTAACTCACGAGAAAACATGGACACGTAAATGGAATGAACTCCTTTATTCTCTTCAGCTTGAAATGAACTTGGATAAGGATGAGATTTTAGAAGGTTATTTAAACACGGTCTATTATGGACATGGAGCTTATGGAGTTCAGGCAGCTGCTGAGCTTTATTTTGACAAGCCGGCAAGTGAACTAAACTTAGCCGAGGCTAGTATGGTTGCGGGAATCCCAAAAGGACCGACCTATTATTCCCCTATTTTAAATGAGGAGCTTGCTAAAAACCGACAATGGGTTGTGTTGCAGTCAATGGTCGCAAACGGGGCGATTACAGAAATAGAAGCCGCAGAAGCATTTGAAGTTGAGCTTGTCCCGACAAATACGAGACGAGAAATCGGAGAGAAAATCGGGCCCTTTTTCAATGATATAGTTGAGAAGCAATTAATCGAGGAAAATATATTGAAGCCAGAAGAATGGCAGGCTGGTGGTTATAAAGTATTTACAACGCTCGATCCTCATATGCAAGAAATTGCGGAGAAACATATTGCTAATGAGTTAACTGACCCTGATTTACAAATTGGATTTGTGGCAATGGATCCTAAATCAGGCGATGTTAAGGCTCTTGTTGGTGGTCGTGAATACGGGGGAAAAGGCTTTGACCGAGCAGTTGAAGCGAAAAGGCAACCTGGTTCCACTTTAAAACCGCTCTTATATTACGCCGCTTTAGAAAATGGGTATACAGCGACAACGACTCTTAAAAGTGAAAAAACTGCCTTTCTTTTTCCTGATGGCGATTCAGAAAAGGAAGAAGACTACTATTGGCCAAATAACTTCAACGGAAATTTTGCCGATGATTATATTACTTTAATTCAAGCACTCGCTTATTCCGATAATATTTATGCTGTTAAAACCCATTATTCATTAGGTTTTCATAAGCTAGCAGAAATCGCTCAAAAAATTGGCATGCAGTCCACGATTAGTACGACGAACCCATCAGCCCCACTCGGAACATCGGAAGTGACTTTGCTTGATTTAACAACAGGGTATAGTGCTTTTGCTAATGGCGGTCAGATGGTAGAGCCTCGTTTTATTAAGCGTGTCGAAACGATGAGTGGAAAAGTTATTCATGAAAACCCTGTTTACCAAGAAGAGGTACTCGATGAAAACCTCACGTTTATTTTGACGGACATGATGACGGCTATGTTTGATCGCCGCCTTAATGATTATACGACCGTCACAGGTGGTTCTGTTGCTCCTTTATTAAACCGTCCTGTTGCAGGTAAATCAGGGTCAACCGAATTCGATAGTTGGATGATCGGGTATACTCCGCAAATCGTCACTGGAGTATGGTCAGGATTTGACCGTGACAAAAGGATTGATACACGGAATGCTCAAGTTCCGAAACAAGTTTTTGCCAAATTTATAAATGAAGCGTTAAAAGACGAACTCATTTTACCTTTCCATCAACCAGATGGAGTCGTTGCGGTGGAAATTGATCCAAAAACGGGCTATCTCGCCTCTGAGTCTTGTCCAGGACCTGCTCGAGTTTCTTATTTTATTCCTGGAACAGAACCACAGGAAACATGCCCTAAGGATGTTGAGGAGTTAGAAGAAGCGATTGAAGAAGATTCTACAGCAGAACGAGGGTTTTTAAAACGCTTTATGGACTGGCTCCACTAAACACAACTTCCCCGTCCAAACGCACTTGGACGAAGGTTTATAAGTTTATAACTCAACTTTCGCATCGAGAAAATCCGTTCAACGAGTTGGCAGAGCGAAAGGGAAGTTCTTAAACAAATGCCCTTGACACGTTTGAAAAGCGAGAACGCACTATCACA
>NZ_ALPT02000085.1 GCF_000292245.2 Alkalihalobacillus alcalophilus ATCC 27647 = CGMCC 1.3604
CCCTCTAGTCAAATATGTTCCCATTGTGGACATCAAGACGGCAAGAAATCTCTTGAAATAAGGGATTGGACGTGTCCTATTTGCGATAAACATCACGATCGAGATATCAATGCCAGCCAAAATATTCTAGCTGAAGGGGTAAGAACCTTCCACACGGCTTAAAACAACATCCAGAACCGTAGGAATCGACGGGGATAGCTTGGTCCATAAGAGAAACCTCTGTCGGCAAAGAAATCGGCTGGCAAGTACGCTCTGTTCCCAAGAATCTCCCACTTCAAGCGTTAGCTAAGTGGCGAGTAGTTCAATCTAAATATCTCAACTTTCGCAGAGTATGATTGGCTCTTAACCGTTGATAGAGATTGACTTTAGGGCGATACAATACTCAAATGGACTTTACATGAACGGTTCAATCGTTGACAGTCTGAACACATCTCTTCGTAGGCTGTTGAAGGAAACTGTTCACTAAGATGAAGCACTTCGGCTGTCGCTACCAAACAGAAACGAGACATGGGAGTGATTTATGTTCTACTTGTTTCATGCCCTTCGGCTATCGCTCCCAAACAGACACTCCGCTCCTTGCCGAGAACCTCATGAGCCTCCTCAGCACGCTTGCGGGGTCTCATTGGACGGTTTATTCCTGCGGGAGTCTCCGTGTCTGTTTGTCCGCTTGATAATAGAATCTAGGTTCGGTTCTCCTCATGGAATAAAAAATAGTCATTACTTCAACGTACAAGAGCTTGAGAATGATTTTTCTTCAATGACTCAGTCCGTTACAGTTGTAAACAAATCCGTGTTGATACTCTGTACGTTAGCTAGACTAGCGAGCTTGTTTCGATTGGAATCATGTCTTTTCATAACTAACAAAGTAAAGAAGAAGGTCCTTATGCGTTAGAAATAGCAGATTGAGAATGGCGATATCATCAAGCATCTCCACGACACTTAGCGGACAAAACCATACGGAGACTCCCGTGGGAATAAACCGTGGAGCGAGACCCCGAAAGGCTTGCCGAGGAGGCTCGCCAGGTTCCCACAGGACGCGGAGGTTTTGGGAGCGACAGTCGAAGGGCATTGTACATTGTCTATTTTTTTCTTAATGCACAGTTTATCCGTTTTGTGTGATAGTGCGTTCTCGCTTTTCAAACGTGTCAAGGGCATTTGTTTAAGAGTTTCTATTCGCTCTGCCAACGGTTTTTCTCGATGCGAAAGTTGAGTAATTTATAATTAAAAATAGTAGAAAATTTCAAATGTAAGGGTTATCATATAGGGTGTATTGTCGGAATATTCATTTTTGTTGAGGGGGTATAAACTTATGACAGTTGCACAGGAAGTAGGACGTGTACAACGCCATATTGAAGACGTATGGGGATATGTGAAGGAAATGAATAATTGGGCGGTAAATATGCCTGGTTATGTCGATTATCAAGAGGTTAGTGAAGATGTTTCCCTTTGGACCTTAAAAGTTGAGGCGGGGATGTTTAAAAGAGATGTTGAATTTACGGTTACAAAAACAGAATTTATAGAACCGACGGAACTTACTTTTACATTGAAAGCAAAGAAGGAGGGAATCGTTGGCTCTGGTTCATTTAAGGCGTCTATTGTTGATGAGCAAACGACCGACATAGAGATTAATCTTCAAATGGTTGGTAAGGGAATGATGGAAGGAATGATCAATAATCTACTTGCTAAAACCTTGCCTAACCAGTGTAAAGAACTGAAGGATAATATTAAGCAAGTATTGGAATCAGAAGAAGTAAAGTCAAAATAGTGTTGGAAGTAAGGTTTCTATTTTGAGAATCTAATGGGGAAAACTTTAGACAAAAGGCCTGTGAGGAATGGCTCCTTACAGGCCTTTTTAGCATGAGAGATGCGATATTTCTGTTTGGATCACTTGGAGACGAGGAACTTTTTAACTAAAATATATTAGTATGAGTGGACAGAAAAAAATAATAATTTACAAATTTGTATTGATTTGATTTGAAATATCTTTTATACTTCAATTGAACGTGATAATGATTCTCATTATCATTACTAAGATAAAGAAGAGGAGATATACATATGTCGAAAAAAGCAGTTGTTTTGTTTTTGATGTCTTTGTTTTTGGTTGGGGGAATATTAGTCGGTTGCGGCAATCAGGCAGAAGAGGATAACACAGAAGAGCCGGTTGTAGAAGATGAAGGACAAGTTGAGACAGACGATGAGGTTCGTGTTGTTACTAATGCTCTTGGAGAAACAGAAATTACTGGAACACCTGAAAGAATTGTGACGTTATACCAAGGTGCTACTGATACAGCCGTTGCAATGGGTGTTATTCCAGTCGGTGCTGTTGAATCGTGGTTAGAGCAACCGGTTTATAATTATTTAAAAGATGATTTAGGCGATGTTCAGATTGTTGGGCAGGAAACGCAACCAAATTTAGAGGAAATTGCGAAACTAAATCCTGACCTCATTATTGCATCAAGAGTACGTCATGAAGAAATTTTTGAGCAATTGTCAGAAATTGCACCAACTGTTGCTGATGAATCTTTAAATAATTTTAAAGAGACAACGGAATTATTGGGTCAGGCCCTAAATCAAGAAGACTTAGCGAATGAGCTTTTGTCTGATTGGGATAATCGAGTGGTTGATTTTCAAGCAAAGGCTGAAGAAAATGTAGAAGATTGGCCAATGCATGTATCTGTATTAAACTTTAGAGCTGATCACGCGCGAATTTATGTAGGTGGTTTTGCTGGTACCATTTTAACAGAGTTAGGATTTAATGGACCAAAAAACTTAGAAGGTACGGATGAAGAGATTCTAAGATTAATGGATAAAGAAAGTATTCCTGAAATGAATGCCGATGTGTTTTACACATTTATGGAAGAAGATGAAACGGTTAAGAATACTTTTGAAGAATGGACATCTCATCCATTATGGCAGAATTTAGATGCTGTACAAGCGGAGCAAACGTATATCGTTGATGAAATCATTTGGAACTTAGGTGGAGGAATTGTGGCGGCCAACTTGCTGCTTGATGATGTTTATGAGAGATTAGGACTAGAGAAATAATCCATAAGGATAGGAGAATCATTCTCCTATCCTTCTATGTTAAGTAAGAAAGCGGGAGTAATATGGGAAACATATTGTATCGAAAATCTTATAAAATAATAGGGCTTGTCGTTTGTTTCTTGTTATTATGTACAGCCTTTATTTTAAGTGTTTCACTTGGTCAAACGAATATTAGTTTTCGTACCACTTTGGAAGCCTTTACTCAATACGATCCTAATTCAACAGAACATATCATTGTCACTACTTCAAGATTAACAAGGGCTCTCATTGCAACTGTTATTGGTTCTAGCTTGGCAATTGCAGGAGCACTTATGCAAGCTTTGACAAGAAACCCCTTAGCTTCACCTGACCTTTTAGGGATTAATGCGGGTGGACTGTTTTTTATTGTTTTAGCGATTACGGTGTTTTCTGTTAATTCATTAACGAGTTATATGTGGATTGCCTTTTTAGGGGCCGGTATTGCTGGTGTTCTAGTTTTCTTTTTAGGGAGTGTGGGCCGGGATGGTTTAAGCCCTATCAAAATTATTCTTGCTGGTGCGGCGATCACAGCTTTATTTGCTTCCTTTACACAGGGGTTACTAGTCATTGATGAACAGTCGATTCAGAGCATTTTATTTTGGATGGCTGGTTCTGTCTCTGGAAGAAGTTTAGAGATGCTTTTTCCTGTATTACCTTATGTTTTCGGTGCGACTTTGTGTGCTTTCTTTTTAGGGAGATCGATTAATGTCTTATTGACTGGAGAAGATGTTGCCAAAGGCCTTGGTCAAAGAACCATGTTTTTGAAAATAGCTATGGGAGTGTTGGTCATTATACTTGCTGGCAGTTCGGTTGCGGTTGCAGGAGCGATTGGATTTGTTGGTTTAGTTGTTCCACATATTGTAAAAGGTTTAGTCGGACCTGATTATCGCTGGGTTATCCCTTACAGTGCACTAGTTGGTGCATCATTATTACTATTTGCTGATGTAGTGGCTCGTTTTATTATCATGCCACAAGAAGTGCCGATTGGTGTAATGACCGCCTTTATAGGGGCCCCGTTTTTTGTTTACATCGCACGAAAGGGGTTAACCAAAGATGATTGATCCGTATCAGTTTAGAAGTAAAAATGAAAAAATATCTTTTCAAATAACGAAAAAAACGATTGTCACTTTTCTTGTTATATTTGTTTTTACTTGGCTTCTTTTTATTATGAGTCTATCGGTCGGTAGTAGTTTTATAAATCCATTTGATGTGCTCAGGCATTTATTAGGAAGTGGTATTCCTGAATATGATTTTATCTTAAATACATGGCGACTCCCTAGAACGATACTTGCTTTTATGGTTGGTGCGTCGCTTGCTGTGTCTGGATTAATTTTACAAGGGATCATTCGTAATCCCCTTGCTTCACCTGATATTATCGGGATTACAAGTGGTGCATCAGTTGGTGCAATTGTTTTTATTGTTTATTTTATGGGGACCATTAGCATTCAATGGTTACCTTTATCAGCGATCATTGGAGCCGGTTTCGTTTCGTTTTTAATTTATGTTCTTTCTTGGAGCAAGGGGGTTACTCCGATTCGGCTTGTGTTAATGGGGATCGGAATCTCAGCGATTATGAATGCGATTGTGACAATGATGATTGTTTTAAGTGATACGGCTATAACGACTAAATCGTATTTATGGATAACGGGTAGTTTGTATGGAGCAAGCTGGACGGATATTACTTCGATGTTGCCTTGGTTCTTATTGTTTATTCCGATTACTTTTATGTTAGCTCGAATCATTAATGCAAAAGAACTAGGTGATGATGTAGCGATTAGTATTGGAGTAAAAGTTCAATTATTTCGTGTTCTGTTAATCATTATAAGCGTAATATTAGCTGGGACCGCTGTCGCGTTTGCAGGAGGAATTGGTTTTGTCGGGTTAATCGCTCCACATATTGCTCGGATGTTAATTGGACGTTCTTTTGCAGCGCTTGTACCAATTTCTGCGATGATTGGTGGAATTCTCGTGATGTTTGCAGATATTGTCGGAAGAACGGCTTTTTTACCTTTAGATGTTCCAGCCGGCGTTTTTACGGCAAGTATTGGAGCTCCATTTTTTATCTATTTACTTTATAGAAACCGAAACCAGTAGGAGGAGGTAAGTCTGATGTTAGAAGCTCAATCATTAACATTAAACTATGGTGAAAAAAACATTATTGAGAATTTGAACCTAATAATACCTAAGGGTGAAATTACGGTTCTTGTCGGGGCAAATGGCTGTGGGAAATCAACGTTGTTACGTTCATTAGCAAGGCTGATGAAACCAAAGTCAGGAGATATTGTCTTAAATGGAGATTTGATTAAGTCGTTGCCTACTAAAGAAATTGCCAAAAGAATGGCGATCCTTCCACAAGGACCGATTGCTCCTGAAGGGTTAACCGTTCAACAACTTGCTAAACAAGGTAGATATCCTTATCAAAGCTGGAGAAAACAATGGTCCAAAGACGATGAAGACATTGTAAATGAAGCACTAAGGGCTACAGGGATGAGCGAATTTAAAAATAAACCAGTTAATTCTTTATCAGGCGGGCAAAGACAAAGAGCTTGGATAGCGATGACTTTAGCCCAAAAAACAAATACGATTCTTTTAGATGAACCGACGACTTATTTAGACATGACCCATCAAGTAGATATTCTTGATTTATTGTTCGAATTAAATGAGAAAGAAAAACGGACAATTGTGATGGTTCTTCATGACTTAAACCTCGCCTGTCGATATGCCCATCATATTGTAGCCGTCCGTAACAAAGGCATTTATGTTCAAGGGCAACCTGAGGAAGTTGTTACAGGGCTGATGGTTAAAGATGTTTTTCAAATGAATTGCGATATTATACAAGACCCAATCTTTGGCACACCACTATGTATCCCTCATGGTAAAGGGAGAAAAGTAGTAGGGAAGCGCAATAGGGAAAGGGAAGTTTTACACGTATGAATACGATTCATACAAAAGAGCAGCTTAAGAGTTCACAATGATATTAAGCTGCTTTTTTTGATAAACAGTGAAGGTTTAATAAGCTGACATTAGTGAAGAAGGTAAGTACCAAGTTTATTATTTACTTAATTGTTTCTAAAAAGTGTTGAATATTTTCCCAACCATAAAAGATATCCTCATATACCACTTCATTAATTTCAAATGTGCTCTGCTTAATTTTCTTACCGCCTAAATGGTCATAAAACTGTTGGGCGGGGACGTTTTCTTTCATCAATAAGACGGAAAAGGAAGTAAAGCCAAGAGTTGCAAGCTGTTGAACCGCTCTTATGAAAAGTCTTTTGCCGACCCCACTGCCTTGGAACTCTTCTAATAAATAAATCGCGTAAACTTCACCTGGATATCCCTCCACCTCGTAGCGCTGAGGTCCTGTCGTGACAAAACCAATAATGCCATGCTCAATATGCTCAGCAACATAAGTGAATACATCAGTTTCTCCTAATTTTTCAATAAAGCGAGTACGTGACGATTCATATGTTAAAATATTGGAAAATTGCTCATCGGTCATTCCTGTGTATGTACTCTGCCAACTGGAAACATGTACTTTGGCTATCTCGTTGACATCTTCTAGCGTCGCTTCTCTAATGGTAAATGTCAAGTTTGTCCCTCCCTGTTGAATATGGTCAAAATGTTTACCACTAGTATACAGAATTTTTGTAATATTAGTAATAAATATTCTGTGAATTCCCAAACAAATCCACCCAGAAAATGAGCAACAAAATTGCTTTTGAAAAATGAAACCTACATAATGTAAGTAAGTTTAAAAAAGTAAACTCATAGTAAGGAGAGTGTAAAAATGAAGGTAGAAGTGTGGTCGGATATTGCCTGCCCATTTTGTTATATTGGTGAGAAAAAATTTGAGCAAGCGTTAGAACAGTTTTCAGGGAAGGAAGGTGTGGAACTAGAGTTTAAAAGTTTTCAACTAGATCCAACCGCGCAAAAAGGCTCAAATCAAAAAATGGATGAACTCCTTGCAAAAAAATACGGAATGTCTGTTGAGAAAGCACGAGCGATGAATCAACAAGTGGCCCAAAGAGCAAGTGAGGTTGGTCTAACGTTTAATATGGATAAGATTAAACCGACAAATACATTAGATGCTCATCGCTTAAGTCATTTAGCAAAAGAAGAAGGAAAAATGAACCAGATGATGGACCGTCTTTTAAAAGCGTACTTTACGGAAGGGGTTGATGTGAGTGATCATGAAAGTTTAGCTCAATTGGCTGCTGAAGTTGGCTTAGATAAAGATAAAGTACTATCCTTTTTAGTTGGAGATCAGTATAAAGATGTGGTCACCTCCGAACAGCAAGAAGGTTCCCAAATGGGAGTACAAGGCGTTCCTTTCTTTGTCTTTAACCGTAAGTACGCGGTTTCAGGCGCCCAAGAGCCAGCTTCCTTTTTAGAAGTATTAGAAAAAGTGCAAGAAGAGGAAAAGCCGCAACTTCAAGTTCTTAAAGATGAAAAAGGAAACAACAATCAAGCAGGCATGTGCACGGACGACTCATGTGAAATCTAAAGTTTAAATGACAAGGCAAAATAAAGAGGAGATAAGGGGCATTTAGCTCCTTATCTCCTTTTTAGCTAAAAAACAGACGGACAACGGCCATAAAGCCGACTCCGGTTATAACGGTAATCGATAAGCTCTTCGTTAAAATGGCAACGGCAATCGTCGGGATGAGGACGAGGATAACCGATTGATCAATGACAAATCCATCTGCATCGACATTGACAACACTTTGCACAACAAGGGCCGTTAAAATACATACAGGGATAAAGGATAACCATTTTAAAACGACATCTGGTAGCTGTAGCTTTTTAACGAATATAAAAGGGAGTATTCTCGGAATAATAGTCACGAGAGCACAGCCAATAATTAAGACAACCATCGTAGTAGTTAATGTCATTTATCTGTCACCACCCCAATTGTTGCGACTACAACTGTAGCAACTACAAGTGCTAAGTGGGAAGGCATTATTGTCATGAGTAGTAGCATCGCGATAATCATATAAATAACAAGTGATAAATGGTGTTTTAACTTGCTAGTCGTGACACTTTGTAATTGTAAAATAAGCAGGGCAACAAACATAGCCGTTAAGGCAAAATCAAGTCCCAATGCTTCCGGGTTTGAAATCCACTTTGCTAACAAGGAACCTGTTAAACAAGCTAAAACCCAAGTTGTATAAGCGCTGAAGTTGAGGCCATACATCCAACTAGGACTAATTTGAAACCCTCTTGCCCTTTTATTTGAAGCGACCCCAAATGTTTCATCGGTTATAAAGGCACCGATAAGGATATTTTTCTTTAAAGAAAACTCTTTAAAATGTGGGGCAAGCGAAAGACATAAGAGAAAATGCCTTAAGTTTACGATAAAGGTTGTAAAAATAATCATAGAAAGCGGCGTTGCAGCAACTATAAGTCCATAGATAATAAATTGGGAGGCCCCACCATACATAAAGGTAGCCAGGAGAGTGATTTCTAGTGGACTTAAATTAGAAGCGACGCCAACTAATCCAGCCGCAATCCCAACACTCGTATAACCCATGACTGTAGGGATACTAGCTTTTGCACCTTGTAAGGCGTTCATTTCTGTCTGTTTACTAATAGTATCTTTCACGTGAACATTGGCAATTCCCATACGATCAGAGTCTCCTTTTCTATGTATGGCTCCCTTTTATTAGGAGCTTTTTTAAAAAATCTTCTGTACTACAACATCCTTTAGTGTATTAAAGTAGTTAGTTCAATAACGTCTAATGTTTTTGGTAAGAAAAGACGGTTCATTCGTACATGAACCGTTTGCCGGTAACAACATGGTATAAATCTTTATTATCTTTCCATAACGAAGCGGCTTTTTCTGGACCGACTGCTTGAGTGAGTCGTGAGTACATCATATCGTGACGAATATATTCTAAAGCCACGAGTATTAAAGCAGGATCGGTAGATTTAATCGCCCAAGCACTTGTATCAGGGGCGAAGTTTGCAATTAAAACTTCCTCTTGATCCCTTGCGACAATCGTTAAATGACCACTGACACGTTCCTCGGCAATTTCCGGCTCCATATAATCATGATGTGTCGTGACACCCAATTCTGTATCAGGTGCTCCAAAAATAAGGGAATAAACTTCAAGACCCTCATCAATTCTATTTTTTACTTCTTCTAATATTGGCGCTACTTGTGGGCTCCATAATGAAAGCCATAACTCATCCTTTGCCTTTGAAACCATGTCTAACATTTCAGCTAGTACATGCTCATCAGTGCTGATTCGTCTAATAACATCAACCTCTTGTTCGGTTTCTAACGATTCAAGCTGTTTTTCTAAAAAATTAAAGGATTCATCAAAGTTTTGACGCAATCGACTTAATAATTCTTTTGCAGGTAAAGGTGCGTATGTAACAGGGTCTGATGGAACTGTATAAACAGCTCCTTTATCAACTAGCTTGCCAACTACTTCATAAATCATGGAGCGAGGAACGCCAGAACGTTTGCTAATTTCATAACCTGTAACAGGAGAATTCCTTAAAAGACCGATATACGCTTTACATTCATATTTAGAAAAGCCAAGCTTTTGTAGTTCCTTGTAAACGTCCTCCATTTGTACCTCCATTTTAGTAGTTAGTTCCCTCCTTACTATAAGGAATGCTGATAACTTTTGTCAATTGTGTAAATAAAGTTCGAAAAGTCAGAAAAAATGAGGGGTGCTGTGGAAAGGAATTAGGTCGGCGATGATGTGGGGAATCGCCCGAGGAACGTTGCCGAAAATAAAATCCCCCCACCATTAAAAAAGGCAGGAGGGGGGATTTTCTCATAACTAGTCTGATACTCTCTTATTTTTGCAAAAGTTTTGAAAGTGTACCACTGTACATTATGTCTAGGTGATGTAAGGCCCGTGTACAAGCGACATACAACAGTTTAGTGGCTAAAGGCTCTTTTGGATAATTTTGTTCATCTGCTCCAAGGACAAGGACAGCATCGAATTCCAAGCCTTTTGAAACATAAACCGGTAAAATGGAGAGTCCTCCTTGATAAGAGTGGTCTTGAGACGATACGACGGTAAGGTCAGGAATTTGTCGCTTTAATTGGTGATAATAAGAATTAGTTTCTTTCTCTGTCCTCGTTATAATCGCCAGCGTATTCATTCCTTTTGATTGCATCTTATTTACCCAATGCACAATGGATTCGGCTTCTTCCTCTTTCGTGACTGCTTGAAGATTAACATTATCCCCACTTCGGAAAACAGGCTTTGCATAAGTTGGTCTATTTTCTAAATGACTTAAAATAATATTGGAAAACTCGATGATCTCATACGTTGAGCGATAACTTTTATCCATTTCAAAATAAGCAGTTTTAGTCTCGCCGAACAAATCAATAAATGACTGCCATTCTTCAATTCCTTCATTACTATGAATTCCTTGAGACAAGTCACCTAAGATCGTGAATGACTGTCCACGTGTTCGCTCCTTTAATACGGCTAACTGATAAGGGGAAAAATCTTGGGCTTCGTCAATGACAACATGATCAAATTGTTTCTCTTTATCAATGCCAGACCATTTTTGTTGAATATGAAGCAGGGGAGCTAAATCTTCAAGTTCAAGCTGATCACGTTTAGGGGCAAGCTCAAATTTGCCTAAGTTTTTTAAAATTCGAATGTATAAATCATAAGGTTTCTCGTTTTTCCACTTTCTTAAATAGGAGCGTAGTTGTTCATTCGCCTTCCTTTTTGCTTGCTGTTGTTCTTTGGGATCATCAAAACGTTTTACTTCAATTTCAATCCAACGTTTTAACCGAGCCTTTGTACGTTCAAATTTTGTTATGGCTACTGCCTCTTTAAAATCCTCATTCATCCAACGTAAAAGCTGTTCGTTTTGAAAGATAACACCTGGCCATGGTTCAAAATCTTCGGTTGGGATCCACTCAACTTCTAGCTTTTCTAATTCTCTATCTATTTTCTCTTTAAATGATTGAGTCCGTTTATTCCAGTCAGTATCAATTTGCTCATTTGTCCTCATCTCAAAGTACTGTCGCCTTCGTTCATGCATTGGAATGAGCTTCAGTTTATGGTCATCAAGAGTCGTGAGTGCCCAAGTAGAGAAGGTCGTTTGTTGAATATCACCTACTCCTAATTCAGGTAAGACTTGAGAAATATAATCTAGGAAGACAGAGTTCGGGGCAAAAATAATCATTCTCTCTGCACGGATTTGTTCTCGATATTCATAAAGTAAATAAGCTAGTCTGTGTAGGGCGACAGTCGTCTTTCCACTCCCAGCTACCCCTTGAATGATCACAACTTGGTTTCTTGGGTGGCGGATAATTTTATTTTGTTCACCTTGAATCGTGGCGACGATATCTCGCAAACGATTATCCTTTTGTTCTCCTAGTTTATAAAGAAGAAACTCATCACCTCCACTTGTTTCTTGTTGACCACGTACATAACTATCAACGACTCGTTGGACGTTATTTTCACGGATTATAAGGTTTCTTTTTAAGTGAATTTCCCCGTCGATGAGGCCATCTGGAGACTCGTAATAAACATCATCCTCACTCCCTGAAAAGGCGTAAAATAAACTAGCGACTGGAGCTCTCCAGTCAACGATCAGAATATTTCCTGTTTCCTCATCGGTGATACCGGTTTTGCCAATATAATGTTGTTCGACTTGTCCTTCATCAAAGTCTTCAAAATCAAGCCTTCCAAAATAAGGTTCTTTTAAAGCGATTTCTAGGGCTGCTGTTTGCCGTTGTCGACTTGCTTCTAATACTTGCAAGTTAAAGTCCTCACCTGTATATGGAGGAATTTCCTGCAGTTGTTTGTATTGCCTCGTTAAGATAACTAATTTTTCCTCTAATACCTTTATTTCTTCCTGTTTAGACATATAATCATCCTCCCTAATTAAAAAGCGAAGCCTGTTTGGTCAGAAGCGAGAAAAAATACAGGGCGGCTGTTGAAGACGCTTTTTGTCTTCAAAAAGACGACCGATTTTTCTAGAGCTTCTAACAGGCGTAGCTAGATTGATAAAAAGCGAAGCCTGTTTGGTCAGAAGCGAGAAAAAATAAAGGGCGACTGTTGAAGCCGCTTTTTTGTCTTCAAAAAGACGACCGATTTTTCTCGAGCTTCTAACAGGCGTAGCTAGATTGATAAAAAGCGAAGCCTGTTTGGTCAGAAGCGAGAAAAAATAAAGGGCGACTGTTGAAGACGCTTTTTGTCTTCAAAAAGACGACCGATTTTTCTCGAGCTTCTAACAGGCATAGCTAGATTGATAAAAAGCGAAGCCCATTCGCTACAACCCTGTGGGCAACTACTTCTATATTTTCTAGGATTATGCAAAAAAAATATAGACTTATATTTTAGATTTTGCTAAGCTAGATAGTATACAACTGGTAAAAATAAATTTACATAAAATGGAAATTAGAGTGGCGATTCTTTTTTAAGAATGGTTATTTTTTATGTTAAAATCGGTTATAAAATCTATTCTGTTTTTTCCAATAGCTTCATAATTATAAGGATACTATTATTTATGAAGAAGGTGGATGAACGTGCATAATCGTAGACTAGAACAGAAAACGACAATCCCTACCTCATTTCCACAGCGAGCACAGTGGTTTTCGCCGAATCATTATCAAAATACGTATCAAGCCCAGCGAACTTTAGAAGCAGCCTTGCCAGCAATATACTATGGCATTGACTCATGTCCAGTCGTTGGATATGAACATGCTTTAACAGAAGCCGTATCGATCGGATATCTACTTGGCCAAGGGTACGACTATCAAACTGCTGTTAACACGGTTCAATCATGGTGGCGTCCTTCATAAAAAATTGCTCAAAGAGAGAGCTCCTTCCTGATAGCTGAACGGAAGGAGCTTTTACTAATGAATTCAAAGTTCCTGCTGGGAAAAGCTCAAATGTTTTGGTGAAATGTGTAATTTAGAGTTTGTCCTTTTTCATTATCGGGGATACTTATTTATGGTAAGACTGTTAATAAGGAGTGTTGATGATGTTACATCATGAGGAGGTATTTCTTCTTGTAAGGGATAAGCTCATGTTAGAACAGATGAGGGTACAAATCACAGAGAATGAAAGTTTAGTAGCCTATTTGAGGGAAGAAATTGCTTTAATTGATCACGCACTAAACATTGATATAACGGTTAAACATTTGGAATTAGAAGATGAAAATGAAACGGATAAACGAATGTAAATCTTTTCATAGTAGGGCCTTAGATAAAGTAGGATGTCTAAGCCTTTTTTGAGTTGAGTTAAATGATAGGTTCAGATATTTCAGATATAATAAAGAGAGAGGGTAAATAAAATCGGTAAAGGAGATTTTTAATGTACGAGACAAGACAGGCAACTGAACTAGAGCTTGAACAAATAAGTGAATTTTGGTATAAGATGACGTGCGAAATGAGTGAAATCGATCAAATTCCTATCCCGAATCAGGAAAGAGTACAAAAGGTAAAAGAGCTTTTTGAAGACCGGGCTTTAAAAGGTGAATTAATGTTTCGGGTCGCTGTAAATTCAGAAGGTCATCTTGTAGCATGTGCGGGTGGCTTATTAAGAGAAGAATACTTATACCCACTCGCTGCTGAGCAAACGTTAATTGGCTGGGTTGTTAGTGTTTATACAGAACAAGGATATCGCAAACAAGGACTTGCCCGTCTTTTAGTAGATGAGGTTAATACATGGTTAAAAGAAAAGGGTTGTGGCCGGGTAAGGTTATGGTCAAGTACAGCTGCAAAGCCACTTTATAATGATTTAGGATTTAGTCAAATGCCGATTATGACAAAAAGCCTAATCGATGATTAAAAGGAAACCAGTAAATGAATAAGTTGGAGGCTTGTTAAAAAGCACTCCTCCTCTAAGTGCGAAGGGGTGTAATGAGAGATGAAATAAGAATATACGTTCTTGTTTTTGTCGGGTTGTTTATATATACTGAATATAAAGACAATTAAACGGAGGGTATAATGAATAAGACAATAAACCAATTTGAACTCATGCTGGATGAAATGGTTCCACTAAATAGTTTAGAAGAGAATAAGCTAACAGAACCTGTTGAAGCTGGAAAGTGGTCGATTAGTGAAATCATCGCCCATCTATACGCCTGGGATAAGTATAATTTAGAAAATATGGTACCTAAAATGACACCTCAAAGCAACTTACCCGCTTTTCCAGAGCATGACCCATTTAATGTAAAAGCACTTCAATCATTAGAGGGAAAGTCAGCATTTGAAATTATACATATGTTTTTACAAACGAGAAAACGGCTAGTAGCAGCCTTATCAGAAGTAGATAAAGAGGTTCGGTTTACAATTGGTACAGGAAAAAGGGCGTTTTCGGTCGAAAGTTTTACCAAAATCTTTGTGAAACACGACGCTCATCATATGAAACAGATTAAGGAAAAGCTTCAAACATCTAACGTGAACTTATAGACAATAAAAGTGGTTTATTTAAACAAGAAAATTATTCTTAGTTTTAGTTGGCAGATCGTTGCTACTCGAAAGACAAACTCCATATGAAAAAGGTAATAACCCATCAAAATCATTCTATGTTGATTCGATGGGTTATTTTTTGTTATTAAGACGACCCTTTTCATTTGTGAAAATATCAAAAAGTAAAGTTTTTGTTAATTCTATGTAAAGCCTATGTTAAAATGAAGTTTCTAAATCTAGTTCAATTATTGGTTAATAAATAGTATTGGAGAATATAATTTATGAGAGAATTAAATGAAAATTGGTTTCGGACCGTTAACGATCTCGGATTTGATTATCCTTTTTTAAATACACCTTTTATTTGGATTGCCGAATATACTGTCATTTTTTTAGCCTTAATGGTTTTATTTTTTGGTTTAAACGAACAGAAACACATAGGCATATGGTTTTAGCAGGTGGTTTTGCTTTTATTTTAGCTTGGATTACAGGGAATTTAGTTGGTCTTCTTTACCACAATTATCAACCCTTTCATGAAATGGTCGAAGTAAATCAACTTGTTTTTAAAGATATTGATAACTCATTTCCAAGTGATCATACGATTTTATTTTTTGCATTTTGTGTAGCCTTCTGGTTATTTAATAAAAAGAATGTGATATGGCTTATACTCGCTCTATTAGTAGGGATTTCAAGAATTGCGGTGGGTGTCCATTACCCATTTGACATCATTGTCGGTGCTTTCATTGCCATCGTCTTTGCCATTGTGATGTATTATTGGGTACCGAATTCACAGTTGGTCTATAAACTACTAAACGTTTATGAAAGAATAGAAAATAAAATATTGCCACCAAAGAAAAACAATGAGAGAAGTTTAGATAACTAAAAACCAAGAAGAATAAGTAAATAAGGGTGCCTCAAAAGCCCCTTTAATAGCCAAAACGACGAGAGGATAAATGAAACTCTTGTCGTTTTTTATTTACTTAAAGGAAGGGAGCTTCAGCAGAGCGAAACAGGAAGTTCATCCGTACCATTTTGTACTAGTTATTTGAGTAGTATAAATGTTAAAATTTTCTTAATAAATAAATTTTATTGACTTTTAATTTGAAAAAGGAGTGATCAGATGATTTTGCATACGGAGATATATGGAAAAGGGGAACCGCTTTTATTTTTACATTCGGGTGGGGAAACGAGTCAATCTGATTATCAAGTACAGAAGGAATACTTTTCAAACAGTTATCAAGTTATTATGCCCGATTTAAGTGGCCATGGAAAATCAGCGCAGAATAATTATGAATCAATTGACGAATTAATTCGGATCGGTACAAAAGATTTATATGAAACGATTAAGCATTATAAATTAGAGAAAGTTCATATTGTAGGTAGTTCAGCGGGCTCTTTTTTAGCCATTCACTTTACAAACTTATATCCAGAGCTTGTGAAATCTCTTTGTATTACAGGTGTTCAGCCAATCAAGACGGAGAATTGGGATGAGCTTGAGGAGGATTCAAGGGAACAAAAGAAATCTTTACTCGGAGACCCGGAAGTGGACGCCTTTTTTCAGAAGCTTCATCCAATGAATGATTGGAAAAAATTTGTGACTTTATCCTTGGAGGAAGGTTGGTATCCGTTTGAGTTAATTGAAGAGTTAAAGCATACAAAAAAAATTCCGACATTAGTAGCAGCAGGGGAGAAGGTTTTGCCTGAAATTAAAGGAATTGTCCATTATTTAGAAAAATACCCAAGTGTTCATGTCGCAGTTATCCCTTTTGCTGGTCACCTTGTTCACCAAGAGCAGCCACAACTCTTTAATCAAATACTAGAACAATTTCTCCGAGCTTAGTCATATACATTAAAAAAGTATAGGTGAAGGGAGGCGTTTTATGAAAGCGTTTATTTCGCTGTTGATTTTATTCATGGGTAGTTATTACATTTTTTTCTTTGAAGCGACTAGTTCATTAGCGACGGTCTTCTTTAAATTATTGCCGATGCTCCTGATTATTTTATATGGTCTATTTTATTTTGAACTACTCGCCACTTAGCTAACGCTTGAAGTGGGAGATTCTTGGGAACAGAGCGTACTTGCCAGCGCATTTCTTTGCCGACAGAGGTTTCTCTTATGGACCAAGCTATCCCCGTCGATTCCTACGGTTCTGGATGTTGTTTTAAGCCGTGTGGAAGGTTCTTAACCCTTCAGCTAGAATATTTTGGCTGGCATTGATATCTCGATCGTGATGTTTATCGCAAATAGGACACGTCCAATCCCTTATTTCAAGAGATTTCTTGCCGTCTTGATGTCCACATTCGGAACAGATTTGACTAGATGGATACCACCTGCTTATTTTCACGATGGTTTTCCCGTACCATTTTGCTTTGTATTCTAATTTCGATACAAAGGCAGACCAGGATACATCCGAGATGGATTTGGCTAACTTATGATTACGC
>NZ_ALPT02000086.1 GCF_000292245.2 Alkalihalobacillus alcalophilus ATCC 27647 = CGMCC 1.3604
AATGATTATGTCTAAAAAAACGATTTATTTTCTTTGTACGGGAAACTCTTGCCGCAGTCAAATGGCGGAAGGCTTTGCGAAACAATTTTTAGCGAGTGAGTGGGATGTGTACAGTGCTGGTATTGAAGCACATGGATTAAATCCGAATGCAATAAAAGCGATGAAAGAAGTGGACATCGATATTTCCAATCAGACATCAGATGTCATTGACCGAGAGATTTTAAATCATGCTGACTTAGTCGTAACACTATGTGGCGATGCAGCAGATAAATGTCCGACGACACCACCTCATGTAAAACGCGATCACTGGGGATTCGATGACCCAGCAAAAGCGGAAGGAACAGATCAGGAAAAATGGGCCTTCTTCCAACGCGTCCGTGACGAGATTGGGGCACGAATCCAAAGCTTTGCGGAAACAGGTAATTAAAAGTTAAATGGAAAAACCCCGTGAGGTTTAAAAAAACAACGAAAAAGTATGCTCTTCCCTGCTCCTGTTAGGCAGGGAAGAGTGTGCTTTTTTATTTTGGCTGAGTGCGTGAAAAAGATGAGATAGGTAATGAAAATTTGTGCTGTGGTAAATTATTGTGCGAATGATATGAGATAGGTAATGAAATGCTGTGCTGTAGTAAATTAGGGTGCGAAAAGTGCGGAATAGGTAATGAAAATCCGTGCTGCGGCATATTAGGGTGTAAATAAAGGTGAATAGGTAATAAAAATCCGTGCTGCGGCAAATTATGGTGCGAATAACCCAAAAAATTTTTTTTTAACAGGTTCACTTAATTAAGGTTGTCTGATTCTTAAGGGAACTTGAGAAAATGACAGCTAAATGGTTTTATAGAATCGGTTTAGATATTTCATTTGCAATAATCAAAAAGCACGTAATATAATCTAACGCCAAATGCACAATTAACAGAAAAGTGTGATATTTTATAGGCATGTCAAACAGGTAGGACATGATTAAGTAAAAAGGGGGGAGGATTTATAAACCTATCAGACAGGTAAGTTAGGTCGAACAGGTTTTTTAAATAATGATGATGAAAAAAGTGAGTACAACCGTAACTGAATATATCGTAAATGAGATTAAAAATGAAAAATATGTAATTGGTAGTAAATTGCCGTCTGAAAGAGAATTAATGGAAATATTAGGGGTTGGCAGATCTTCTGTACGAGAAGCATTAAATACTTTAGTAGATATGGATGTTTTGGAGAAAAGGATGGGAATAGGTGTATTCGTCAAAAAAATAGAACTCAATCATTTAGTTGATACATTTGTTGCTTCTGCATTAATGGATACAAAAGTTTCAAGTGATTTATTAGATTTTCGGTTCATGCTAGAAGTCGAAATGGCTGGAAAAGCGGCGGAATTAGCTTCTAAACAAGCACTTCAAAAAATGGAACAAGCTTTAATGCTACATGTGGAGGCGATAGAGAATAATCGACCAACAATTGAACCTGATACCCTTTTTCATCGTTCGATAGCCCTTGCTACAGATAATAAAGTTTTATTAAAGGTTTATGATTTTATTTCGGACCTTATTTATTCTTTCAAATTAGAATTATTGAAGGTTGAGAGCAAACAAAATAGTCTTGAATATCATCAAAAGATTTATTCAGCTATAAAGTCGGGCGAGGTTGAATTAGCGAGAAAGTCGATGGGAGAGCACTTATTAGATGTGACGGAACGTTATAAAAAAATTAAGGAGATGAAGTTAGTAAGAAGCTCATTAAAAAAGTGAGTTTTTTATATAGAATGATTAAAAAATTTGTCATTTAGGGGTGAATTTAAAGGTGAAAAGAATCTTAGAGGTTTTTATAGTTTTAGCTGTTCTTACGCTATTTGCATGTAATTCTGCAGAAAATACTTCCACTGATATTGGTGGGGTAGCGGCCAATGAGGCAACAGATAAAGACGTTTTAGTTATTGGTTTAGATGATGACCCACCACAATTAGACCCACATCGTTCTTCGGCTGCTGTAGATAGACAGACATTTCAAAGTTTATATAACAAATTATTAGATATTGATGAAAATTTAGAATTTGTTGGTGAGCTAGCTAAGGATTGGGATATATCTGAAGATGGGTTGACGTACACTTTTTATTTAGAAGAAGATGTCGTATTTCATGATGGGACCCCATTTAATGCAGAAGCTGTAAAGTTTAATTTTGATAGAATGTTGGATCCATCATTTAGTTCTCCAAGAGCTTCAGAGGTTAACTTGCTAGAAGAAATAGTAATTATAAATGACTATGAAGTTGACTTAGTGTTATCTGAACCTTTTGCTCCGTTTTTATCCGTGTTAACTGACCGAGCGGGAATGATGGTTTCTCCAACCGCTGTAGAGGAACTAGGAAATGATTTTGCTAATCAACCAGTAGGAACAGGGCCATATAAGTTTGACAGTCGAGTTAGTCAAAGCAAAATTGAGTTAAGTCGATTTGAGGACTATTGGGATGAATTACCTGCATTTGAAAAAGTAGAGATTCGACCTTTTGCTGATAGTAATGTGCGGGTAACCAATCTTGTATCAGGTGATTTAGATATGTTAAATAAAATTGCTTTTAAAGATATAGAGATATTGTCAAATGACCCTAATATCACATTGCTTGAACAAGACGGAATTGGATTCCAAGGAATTCATTTAAACACAACGGTTGAACCGTTTACACAAAAGGAAGTTAGAAAAGCTATCAACCTAGCAATAGATCGAGAAGCAATTACCAATGTTGTTTTTCATGGAGGGGCGATCCCATCTGTTAGTCCATTTCCACCAATTAGTTGGGCAGCACCTGAATTTGAGCAACCGAATGCAAATGTAGAAGAAGCGAAAAAGCTATTAGAAGAAGCTGGAGTATCTGATGTTTCGTTTACGTTAAAAATTAATCCACGACCAGAAGAAGAACAAATGGCTCAAATGATTCAACAAATGTTAAGTGAAATAGGCATGACTATGAATATTGAAATGGTTGAATTTGGAACGATGTTGGATCAGTTAGAGAGTGGTGATTTTCAAGCGGTCCGATTAGGTTGGAGTGGTCGAATTGATCCAGATGGTAATGCTTATCGCTTCTTTTATTCGAATGCAAGCAATAACTATAGTAATTTTGCTAATCCAACTATGGACAAGTTACTTGATGAAGCGAGAACCACTGTCGATGTAGAGGCGAGAAAAGAAATATATGAAGAGATTTCAGATTTGTTATGGGAAGAATCTCCATACGTATTTGTTTATCACGAACAAGACTATAAAGCTATGAAGAATTACGTAAAAGGGTTTAGACATATTGCTGATCAGATGATTCGGACAAATTCCATTTATTTCGAATAATCATGTATTTGATGTTCCATAGGTTCTTACGATTTTCTATGGAGCATCATTCATTTATCCATATTGGAGGTGCAAAATGCTGAAGTTTATTCTTCGAAGGGTTGGATTAATGGGGGCAATTTTATTTTTAGTAAGTGTGATTATTTTTTCACTTGTTAATGTGCTGCCTGGTGATCCTGCAACATTAATTTTGGGACAAGAAGCAACCCCAGAGGCTTTAGAATCATTACGAGAAGAGATGGGCTTAAATCAACCCCTTATTATTCAATATTTCGAATGGGTCACCGGTGTACTACAAGGCGATTTTGGTCATTCGATAAGAGATAATACACCTGTCACCACCATACTTGTGCAGAAAATACCTGTCACCTTGCAGCTAACGATCATGTCTTTTTTTATAGCGATTATGATCGCGGTTCCGGTTGGTATTATTAGTGCAACTAGAAAAGGAACACTTTGGGATTACTCAAGTACTTTATTTGCTTTATCGGGAGTATCCATACCGCCATTTTTTTTAGGGATTTTATTAATCTTTGTATTTGCCGTAACACTTGGTTGGTTACCACCTTCAGGGTACGTACCTTTGAGTGAGGACTTTACGAGAAGTTTAATGTTAATGATTTTGCCGGCCATTACAATTGGAATAAGGCTTTCAGCTGAGTTAACTCGGATGTTACGGTCCAGCTTGTTGGAAGTTTTACAGGCAGATTTTATTCGTACAGGTTATGCAAAAGGGCTTTTAGAAAGAGGTGTTGTTTTTGGCCATGCTTTTAGAAATGCTTTAATACCTGTCATTACGGTAAGTGGTTTACAAATGGCCACCTTTTTGGGTGGCGCGGTCATTACAGAAACGATTTTTGCTGTTCCTGGTATCGGACAATTAGTGGTTACTTCCATTTTAACGAGGGATTTTCCGGTTGTACAAGGAGCGGTTATGTTTATGGCTTTTGCTGTCATATTAATAAACTTCATGGTCGATATTTTATACACAGTATTAGATCCGAGGATTAAGCTAGCAGGAGGGACGAAATAATGGCCCAAACATCTAGTCTTGAAATTAATAGTAAAGTACCTAGTCCAAGAGTTGAAATGCTTAAAGCAATGATGTCACGCTTTTTTCAGAATAAATTAGCTGTATTTGGTGGTATATTCACTTTTTTACTCATTTTTATAGCATTATTTGCTCCTTTTATAGTTCCATATGACCCTACTGCACAAAATTATTCGATGATTTTACAAGGACCTAGTGCAGAGCATTGGTTTGGGACGGATGAAATTGGTCGAGATGTTCTTAGTCGAGTGATTTATGGTGCACAGGTATCGTTGCAAGCTGGATTAATATCCGTTGGAATTGCTTTAGCAATCGGTGTTCCTATTGGGTTAATTTCCGGATATTACAGAGGATTTTGGGATGAATTTATTATTATGAGGATTACGGATGCGATGCTGTCATTTCCACCACTAGTTCTAGCATTAGCTTTAGCTGCAGTGTTAGGAGCTGGTTTGGAAAACGCAATGATTGCGATTGGTATTGTTTTAACGCCAAATTTTATTCGGTTAATCCGTTCTGAAGTTATTGCTCATCGCGAGAGGGAATATGTAGAAGCTGGTAAAGCATCTGGATTGAAAGATTGGCGTATTATTTCCAAACATATTTTGCCGAATACGATGGCACCTATTATGGTTCAAGCAACTTTGGCTATTGCTTCAGCTATCATATCTGAAGCATCACTTAGTTATTTAGGTTTAGGGACTCAACCACCTACAGCAAGTTGGGGAGCTATGTTATCAGCTGGACAAGGATATTTAGCAACGGCTCCATGGATTGCCTTATTTCCAGGATTGTTCATATTTTTAACGGTTATTTCTATCAACTTATTTGGTGATGGAATAAGAGATATGTTAGATCCAAAATTAAAGTAATAATGATATGAAGTGAATGACAAAGCATTGTGTAGGAGGGTGAACAAACTAAAATGGAAAACAATCAATTAGTTGTAAAAAATCTACACGTTGGCTTCAAACATAAAAAAGGCTTTACAACAATCTTGAATGGAGTAGATTTTTCGGTAAGGAAGGGTGAAACATTATGTATTGTCGGTGAGTCAGGCTGTGGAAAAAGTTTAACATCATTATCAATAATGGGTTTATTACCGAAGATGGGGCAAGTAAGTGAAGGAGAAATCCTATTTGATGGACAATCTTTAACCGAAAAAACGAAAACAGAAATGAGCAAAATCCGTGGTAATGATATTTCGATGATTTTTCAGGAGCCAATGACCTCACTAAATCCAGTACATCGTGTGGGAAAACAAATAGCAGAAGCGATTAAACTTCATCAAAAGGTTTCAAAAAAAGAGGCGTTAAATAAAGCAGTTGAAATGTTGCGATTAGTAGGTATCCCTTCACCAGAAGAACGTGTTTATAGCTATCCCCATGAATTAAGTGGGGGGATGAGGCAACGTATTATGATTGCGATGGCCTTATCATGTAATCCGAAATTACTCATTGCTGATGAACCGACAACTGCTCTAGACGTAACCATTCAAGCTCAAATATTAGAATTAATGAATTCATTAAAACAAGAATTTAATATGTCGATCATTATGATTACCCATGATTTAGGTGTTGTGAATGAAGTGGCAGATAAAGTAATTGTCATGTATGCAGGCAAAGTGGTCGAATACAGCAGTGTAAAATCTTTATTTAAAGAGCCACTACACCCTTATACAAAAGGGTTAATAGAATCTATACCAAAGTTAGATGTTGAGCAAAAGGAACTTCCAATTATTGAAGGATCTGTTCCGAATCCGAATGAGATGCCAAAAGGGTGTCGGTTCGCTACTCGATGTCCAAATGCTGTAAAAGATTGCTTTTCAAAACTTCCACCGCTTATATCTGTTAATGATAATCAAGAGGTAAGCTGTTGGATGTATACAGAAAATTGGAATCATATGTCAGGGGAGAGGTGGAGAGATGAAGAATATCGAGAAGTTGCAGCAACCCGATAATTTATTAGAAGTACAATCCATTAAAAAGTATTTTCCTTTAGAAAATAATTCTTTATTTAAGAAAAATAGTCGATTTGTTAAAGCGGTTGATGGTGTTTCATTTGTTGTTAAAAAAGGAGAGACATTAGGAATTGTTGGAGAATCTGGGTGTGGGAAATCGACGATGGGGAGAACAATTTTACAGCTTCAAACACCAACTGAAGGAGAGGTTTTGTTTGAAGGAGAGGACATAAGTAAATTTAATCGGAAGCGATTAAGAGAAATAAGAAAAGATATTCAAATTATCTTTCAAGATCCATTTGGATCATTAAACCAAAGAATGACAGTTGGAGCGATGTTAAGTGAAATCATTCATGTCCATAAGATTGTACCAAAAAACGAGGTACTAAAGTATGTTCAAAAGCTATTAGAGGATGTTGGATTGAATAAAGAGCATTATTGGCGATATCCTCATGAGTTTAGTGGCGGGCAACGTCAACGTATTAGCATTGCAAGGGCATTAGCGGTTAAACCGAAATTAATTATATGTGATGAAGCCGTATCCGCATTAGATGTTTCTGTACAAGCACAAGTTTTAAATTTGTTAAAAAAATTAAAATATAAATATAATTTGACCTATATTTTTATTTCACATGACTTATCAGTCGTGAAACACATCAGTGATAGAGTAGGTGTCATGTATTTAGGAAAGGTAGTCGAGTTAGCAAATAAAAAAGCAATGTATCAAGACCCTAAACATCCTTATACTCAAGCCTTGTTTTCTTCGATTCCGGATGTAACGTCGGTAAATAAGAAAGAAAGAATAATATTAAAGGGTGATGTACCAAGCCCTCTGAATATTCCAAAGGGTTGCCGCTTTCATACAAGGTGCCCTGCTGCGGAGAATATTTGTCGAGAAAAAGAACCGGATTTTAGGAAGATAGCAAATGAACATTATGTATCGTGTCATTTAGTATAAGTTTTTTTAATAAGAGATAAATATATATTAAGAGGGGGAAATGAGTTGAAATTTAATTATCAAGAGTATCCATATCGTTCACAACGGATGGTGACATTTGCTAAAAAGGGCATGGTCGCTACTTCGCAACCATTAGCAGCGGAAGCAGGAATCGAAATACTAAAAAAGGGTGGAAATGCTATTGATGCAGCGATAGCGACGGCAGCTTGTTTAACCGTTGTGGAACCAACTTCAAATGGAATTGGGAGTGATGCCTTTGCGTTAGTGTGGGTAAAAGATAAATTACATGGATTAAATGCCAGTGGTAAATCTCCTAAATCGATTTCAATTGAAGCTGTGAAGGAAAAAGGGTATGAAGAAATGCCTAAATATGGATGGACTCCTGTGACCGTTCCTGGAGCAGTGGGGGCATGGGTGGAGTTGTCTAAAAAATTTGGAAGGCTTCCTTTAACTGAAGTATTAAAACCGGCGATTGAATATGCGGGAAAAGGTTTCCCAATCTCACCAGTTTTAGGGAAAATGTGGAGCCGTGCAACTGAAAACTTTAAAAAGAATTTAGTAGGCGATGAATTTCAGTATTGGTTTGAAACATTTGCTCCAAATGGAAAAGCTCCTAAAATTGGCGAAGTTTGGTCATCTCAAGGGCATGCAAATACGTTAAGGGAAATTGCGGAAACAAATGGAGAGAGCTTTTATAGAGGAAGTCTCGCAACTAAAATGGCGTCTTTTTCAAAAAAGTATGGTGGCTATATGATGGAAGAAGATTTAGCATCATTTAAACCAGAATGGGTAAATCCGATTAAAGTCAATTACCGAGGATATGACGTCTGGGAAATTCCACCAAATGGACAAGGCTTAGTCGCTTTATTAGCACTTAATACTTTGAAAAATTTTGATTTAAAAAATGATAATGAAGTTGAGCGTTATCATAAACAAATTGAGTCGATTAAATTGGCTTTTTCAGATGGCTTAAAATATATTACGGAAGAACAGAAAATGTCTGTAAGTGTTGAAGAACTATTATCGGAACAATATGCAAAAAGTAGAGCTGAACAAATAGGTCAGACGGCTTTGACTCCAGCACCTGGCAATCCTCCAAAGGGCGGGACGGTGTATTTAGCCACTGCAGATGAAGAGGGAAATATGGTTTCTTTTATTCAAAGCAACTATATGGGGTTTGGCTCTGGAATTGTGATTCCCGAAACAGGCATTTCTATGCAAAATAGAGGCCACAATTTTTCGCTTGATCCAGAACATGAAAATCATTTAGAGGGTAATAAAAGAACGTATCATACGATTATTCCCGGTTTTTTAACAAAAGATGATAAAGCAGTAGGGCCGTTTGGGGTTATGGGGGGGTTTATGCAACCTCAAGGTCATTTGCAAGTTATGATCAACACGATTGATAATCGATTAAACCCACAAGCGGCACTAGATGGCCCAAGGTGGCAATGGATGAAGGGGAAAAAATAAAAGTTGAGCCACAATTTCCTCTACATATTGCTCAAGAATTAGAACGGCGAGGGCACGAGGTTGAGATAGCCTTAGATAATACGTCTTTTGGAAGAGGTCAGATTATTTGGAGAGATGCTAATACAGGAGTTTTAGCAGGTGGAACCGAATTTAGGACAGATGGGGTCGTTGCTGTTTGGTAAGTAATTAAATCAGTATAAGTCAAAACTCGCAGGCTAGAGAACTTGCGAGTTTTTCTTTCGATATTAAAACAAGCTAGTTTAAGAGCTGATTTTCTTTCAAAATTATGAGGCAAAATAGGTGCTGCTTCTGTAGGTATCTTTTAGGATACTATGTCATTTTATTGTGCCTTCTTCCATTTATTGTTCTTTTAGGTTATTCTATTCATAGAAATAAATGAAACAACTTAGGAGGACAAATAAAATGGCAAACGAAAAATTAAACATTGGCATTATTTTAGGGAGTACACGAGAAGGGCGAGTGAGTCCACAAGTTGGGGAATGGGTGAAAGAAATTGCGGACAAACGTGGCGACGCTAACTACGAAATAGTGGATATTGCTGATTTTCAATTACCGTTTTTAGGAACAACAGATGGAAAAGAACCAGGGATTGCGGCTTGGAATGAGAAGCTTGCGGAATTAGATGGTTTTGTCTTTATTGTCCAAGAATACAATCATAGCATTACAGGAGCGTTAAAAAATGCTCTTGATTTTGCCAGAGAAGCTTGGAATAACAAAGCGGCAGGTATTGTCAGTTATGGTTCGACTGGTGGAGCTCGTGCAGCGGAACATTTACGTGGAATTATGGGTGAACTCATGATTGCTGATGTTCGTGTTCATCCGACACTCTCTTTGTTTACTGATTTTGAAAACTATACGACTTTTAAACCAGCGGACTTACATCTTGATAATGTGAATGCCATGCTTGATCAGACCATTGCTTGGAGTGGAGCCTTAAAAACGTTAAGAAAATAACTGAATAGATAAGCTGATAAAATGAGGCTGTCCAAAAAGAGCGTAAAAGCTTTGGCAGCCTTTTTTGTTTGCCTGAATGCATTTTGTTTCAATATTCTATTAGCAACTCCAAAAATAAGCAGCAATAATAAAAAGGACTGCTCTCAAAAGGTAAAAACCTTTTGGCAGTCCTATCTGACTAAATTCAAGGTGTTTTGATTAATAAATAGATAAAGTAAGGGACTCCTAAAACAGAAACGACTAATCCAACTGGAACTTCGGCTGGAGCCATAATTACTCGTCCAAGTGTATCTGCGGCTATTAAAAGAAAAGCCCCTAATAACGCTGATATAGGTATAAATAATTGATGCCTTGAACCAATTAATCTTTTTGCTAAATGAGGGGCGATCAATCCTAAAAAGGCAATTCCTCCACCTACTGACACACAGGCTCCTGCTAAGGTAACGGCTAACATTAAGAGAATAAATCGCTCTCTTTCTATATTGACACCAAGACCGATTGCTGTGGAATCTCCTAAAGAAATGAGATCGAGGATTCGAGCCTTTATATAGACAAGTGGGATTAAAATGACAATCCAAGGTAATAAAGACCAAACAAATGTCCAGTTTGTTCCCCAAATAGAGCCTGATAGCCAAGTGAGGGCCTTGGTGAAGTCATTGGGCTCCATCATTAATTGAAACACAATCACACCAGCGTTAAAAGCGGCATTAATTCCAATCCCAACTAGGATTAACCTTGTCGCCGTAACGCCATTTTTCCAAGCTAACCAATAAATGAGTAAGGCTGCTGTAAAAGCTCCTATTAAAGCTGTAAAGGGCAAGGAATAAATCGATAGTGCTCCATTTAAAAAGGTGCTTCCTTGGAAAAAATACATATACAGCACAACGGAAAATCCAGCACCAGCATTGATCCCAATGATTCCGGGATCGGCTAGAGGGTTACGTGAAATTCCTTGTAAAATCGCCCCGGCTGTTGCAATTCCAGCTCCAACTAATAATGCCAGCACCATTCGTGGCAAGCGGAACTCTACTAAAATGACCCAATTTCGATGCTCCCCATTTCCTAATAATGTTTGGAGAACTTCAGAAGGACTTAATTTGGTTAAGCCTGTATTTAAACTAATAATAAAGATGATGCAGATAGCTATTAGAAGCAAAAAGGCAAGCTTAATCGCCTTTTTTCGTTGTTGTTGCATAAGTTCCATTATAAGCCCCTCCCTTCATTCCGAGCTAAATAGAGGAAGAAAGGGACACCGATAATCGCTGTTACGGCACCGACTGGAATTTCAAATGGAGGATTAATCGTCCGGCCAACAATATCAGCTAATACTAGTAAGAGGCCACCTAAAATCGCGGAACAAGGAATAATCCAACGATAATCCAATCCAACTAAAAATCTAGTGATATGAGGCACGATTAATCCAACGAACCCAATAACACCAGAAACAGAGACCGCAGCTCCGGTCAATAATAGAACAGTTATCGTCCCTAATACTTTGACTGTTTTTGTTCGTTGCCCCAACCCTTTGGCCATATCCTCTCCTAAACTTAAAACCGTCAAGGAACGAGAAAGAAACAGAGAAAGGAATATCCCAATCACAACAGGAGGGATTAAATAATAAAGACTGTGGCTTTGAATACCGGCAACTCCACCAGCATGCCAAAAGCTAATATCTTTGGCAATATTATAGCGAAGGCCAATCACCGTTGAGATTGAGCTTAGTAAAGAGGTGATTGCTGTTCCCGCTAAGGCCAATTTAACTGGTGACATGCCTCCTTTTGATAATGAGGCAATGCCGAAAACAAAACCTGCCCCTAGACCTGCCCCAATAAATGAAACAATAAGTAAATAAAAATAAGATATGTTTGGCCAAATGACAAACGCTATCGCAAGGAAAAAACCTGCCCCTGCACTGACACCCATAATGGAAGGCGAGGCAAGAGGGTTTCTAGTCATCGCTTGCATAATCGCTCCGGATACAGCTAAAGCAGCTCCAATAAATGCTGCTGCGATGGCACGTGGTAAACGGAGCTCACGAATAATAATATGGGAAGATTCGTTTGGATTAAAAGAAAAAATCCCTTCCCAAACGGTCTTTATTTGAATGTCTGCTGCACCGAAAGCCGTAGAGGCTGCAATCGATAACAGTAATAGAATAAAACCACTAGTGAGAATCATCGACGCAATAGTTGGTTTAGATTTTACTTTTGGTTGTTTTTTTTGATTATTCATAATGAAAACATAGGCATAAAACCATCTTCTTTCTTTATAGCGAAACTGATAATCATTTTCATTATAGGAGAGTAGCATTAAAATCTCAATCATGAATGTCTAAATTAAATAAAAAAGATATTGTAAGTGAGAATGAAAATTGTTATCATTCATATGATGGAAGTGAAAATTAGGAGGAAAGAAAGATGTTGAAGTCAAAAGCGTTTTATAAATTAATCTCTGTCGGTCTATTAGCTGTTGCTTTAGTCGCATGCGGAAATGATGGAGAGTCAGAAAATACTAATGATGAAACAAATACAAGTGAACAATCGCAAGAGCGAGTGTTAACAGATACTTTAGGGAATGAAGTGACAATTCCAGCTAATCCTGAAAGAATTATTGCAAGCTATTTAGAAGATAGTTTAGTCGCATTAGATGTCGAGCCTGTAGCTCAGTGGTCTGTACATGATGGAGCAAGCATTCAAGATTATCTTCAAGGAGATTTAGATGGAGTGCCATTAGTACCGCATGATTTACCTTTTGAGGCTGTAAGCAGTTTTGAACCCGATTTAATTATTGTTGACTCTCCTTCTTTAGTGGAAGGTGGTAAGTATGAACAATATTCAAAAATCGCGCCAACATATGTTATTGGAGAAGAGGAAAATAGTGATTGGCGTATAAATTTAACAACGATTGCTGAAATTTTAAATAAAGAAGAAGAAGCAGAGCAAGTACTAGCTGAATACGATGCCAAAGCAGAGCAAGCAAAAGATAAGATACAAGCAGAAATTAGTGACGAATCAGCAGCGGCGATTTGGCTCGTAAATGATAGCTTTTTTATTGTAAATAAAAATTTATCAAGTGGTTCGGTTATGTATGGTGACTTAGGGCTTGGCGTTCCTTCTGTAGTTGAAGAGATCTCAGCAAGTGATGCAGCGAACTGGAGCTCGATTTCATTAGAGAAATTGGTAGAATTAGATGCTGATCATCTTTTCCTTATTAATAGCGATACGGGCATAGAAGATTCTGCGATTAATGAGTCTTTATGGAAAAACATCCCTGCTGTTCAAAAGGGACAAGTTTATGAATTTGGACCAGATACGTCTTGGCTTTACCAAGGAGCTATCGCCAATGGACAAATTATCGATGATATTTTAAATAGTTTAATCGATTAGAGCTCATCTAGTTTAATTATCGAAATAAAACATGGAATAGGACTGTCTTATGAGGTAGGTTAACCTTAATAAGACAGTCCTTTTCTTTCCCTAATTATGGTATTATAAAGAGACAAAAAGGAAGTTTAGGGATGGATTGATTATGCAAAAGAGAGCGACTTTAAAGGATATTGCGCGAGAGGCTGGAGTGTCTGTTGCGACGGTTTCATATGTACTTAATTATTCAGAGAAGCAGAAAATTAGTCATGAAACGAGATTGAAGGTTTTTAATATCGCCAAAAAACTTCATTATGTACCGAATATGGAAGCCAAATCTTTAGTCAACCAGAAAAGCAAGTTAATAGGAATCATTTATGATGCGAAGCTGGTTGAAGCTGCAAGTGAAGCTCTAGAATTTTTTCAATTAACTGAGCAGATCAAAGAACAATTGGCCACGCTTCATCTCGATACAATTCTGATACCCGTCCATCAAGTATTAAGTGAAGAGGACAAACCTTTTCAGCAAAGAGCTATGGACGCGGTGATCGTAGTGGGGATTAAAGAAGAGATGTTAAAGTCTGTTACAAAGAACTTTGTTATCCCTGTTCTTTTTGTTGATTGTGATCCTGATGATCCTATATTTCATACCGTTCTTACTGATTATGAGAAGCTGTTTACAGAGTATGTAAACGAACATAAACAAAAAAGTTCTGCCATCGTTTTAAAGGAGTTTGCAAAAAAAGATTTAATTGATTTAGCTGCGAAATATTTCCCTAAATCAAATATCTTTTTCTCAAATCAGTTGCAGGAACTAGCAGATGAGCTTCATAACGGTGTGATTACAGAAGTCCTCGCGATGAGTGAAATGATTGGTTTACAACTAGAGCGTATTCGAAGTCAATCGTTCACATTAACGACGGTTATTTCTAATTCGGAATCCAAATTGCTGTTGGCAACTACAAAAAAGATTGTTATCAGTCATAAACAAAAGGCAGAGGCTGTCTTTACTTTAGTTCAGTCTTTGATTAATTGGGAGCAGCACGATGAAATTCCACGCTATCAGTTTATTGTTCCTAGGGAAGGCCATTAGTTTTTATTGACAGCTTACTAAAGTATGGTAAAATCAAGTTAACTTAAGCGTTTAAGCGGTGAAATGACATTGCTTTTTCGCTTTTCTTTTTAGAGGTTACTTAAACGATTAAGTGATTTGGATTTATTGATGTAAGTGCTTGATTTTTAGTCTTTTACTCAATTTAGGGGGGTTCTTTTTAATGAATAAACATGCGATTTATCATCGAGCAAAAAGTCATTTTTCTTATGCTTTTGATGGAAAAACCGTTCACATTCGATTGAAGAGTGAGCGTGATGACCTACAAGAGGTCTATCTTTTAACTGATTCAGAAGTAGGCTGGCAGGAGCAAGAAGATGGGACATGGCAATGGATGAAACGTAAAGTTAAAATGACTCGTGAGTTCCAGACGGAAATGTTTGATTATTGGTTTACGGAAGTGGAACCGATTGATTATAAAATGAGGTACGGCTTTCTTGTGAATGATGGACAAGAAGAACTTTATTATTTAGATCGAGGTTTTTTCAAAACGGATGAGCCAGGGATCGAAAATGATATTAATAGTTACTTTGCTTTTCCATTTGTACATGAGGTCGATGTTTTTGCCGCACCAGCTTGGGTGAAGGATACAGTATGGTATCAAATTTTCCCGGATCGATTTGCAAACGGCGACGCAACGATTGATCCAGATGGGGTGATCGCTTGGAATAAAAAAGGGGCTGAGTTAGGTCAGTACTCCTTTTATGGTGGTGATCTTCGTGGCATCATTAATAAGCTAGATTATATTAAAGGACTCGGCATAACAGGAATCTATTTAACGCCTATTTTTGAAGCGACGACCTCTCATAAGTATGATACGGTTGACTATTTTCAAATTGACCCAGCTTTTGGTACAAAGGAAGACTTACGTGAGCTCGTTGATAAAGCCCATGATAAAGGGATGAAGGTGATGCTGGATGCGGTTTTTAACCATATCGGTGATAAATCCTATCCATTTCAAGATGTGTTACAAAAAGGTAAAGATTCTAAGTTCTTTAATTGGTTTCTATTTGAACAGACGGAAGGACCTGTTGAGAAATGGTCGTATCAAAATTTTGTGCCAGCAATGCCAAAATTAAATACATCTAACCCTGAAGTGATTGATTATTTATTAACGATTAGTCGCTACTGGATTACAGAAACCGACATTGATGGCTGGAGAATTGATGTCGCTAATGAAGTGGATCACGCTTTTTGGCGCGAATTCAGAAAAGAAGTGAAGGCTGTAAAAGAGGACCTTTATATTTGTGGGGAAATTTGGCATGACAGTCAAGCATGGTTGCATGGCGATCAATTTGATGGGGTAATGAACTATCCATTATCGCGACCAATTCAAGATTGGATTGCGACTGGACGAATTAATGGGATTCAGTTTCAAAATGATTTTGTCCATGCCCTCCTACGTTATTCGGACAATATCAATCAAGGGATGTTCACCTTATTAGATAGTCATGATACAACTCGAATTACGCGCTGGGCCAACGGAGATAAACGCAAGATTGATATGTGTTTTGCTTTATTGCTGTCGGTACAAGGAGCGATCTCCATTTATTATGGTAGTGAAATTTACTTAGATGGTGGAGAGGACCCGGACAATCGTCGTTGTATGCCATGGGATGAGGAACGAGAGCAAGGTAATATTGCGACGTTATGCAGGTTAAGAAAAGAGTACCCTGAGTTCGGTTCACATGGGAAATTTGAATTTTTGACTGTAGAAGAAAATAACATTATATACAAAAAGAAAAGCGATCAAGGTCATCTTTATTTCATTTTCCATACAGAAGGTGCTGGAACAGTTTCATTGCCAAAAGAGCTTCAAAATAAACACTTTATGAACCTAATAAATGATGAGAATGTAGAGATGAAAGAGTCGATTTATTTAGAGGATTATTCCTACTTGATTTTGAAGGAGAAATAATCGCAGCCAATTATTTTGAAGAAACTGATGAGAGATGTGGAAGAATCTCATCAGTTTTTTTGTATAAGAAATGATAAAACCATTTAATTGGGTTAATTAGGGGCGTATCAATTTGAATAAACCATGGTGAGAGGGGCCAAGTGGAGGAGAAGCGGAAGTTCGGCGTATTAAGAACCGTGAAGCGGAAAAAAGAGCCGAGCAAAGAGAAGTTCGGCGTATTAAGAACCGTGAAGCAGAAAAAAGAGCCGAGCAAAGCGGAAGTTCGGCGTATTTAGAATTGAGAAGCAGAAAAAGGAGCCGAGTAAAGGGAAGTTCGGCGTATTT
>NZ_ALPT02000087.1 GCF_000292245.2 Alkalihalobacillus alcalophilus ATCC 27647 = CGMCC 1.3604
ACTTAGGGATATTAATATAACTCTCAAGAATATCGACTGTTCCACTTTGAGCAAATGGTGTCACTTGGCTACATTTCTCCTTTGGGAACACAAGGCTCGTAAGCGAATACTCTCCATTATTAATAAACAATTCAATCGATAAAGCATCGATAATCACTTTAATCGTTATGTCGCTAACATCAGGCACTTCTACTTGCTGTGTCTGAGCAAATAACTCTGAGAAATCGACTTGACCCGAATGCTCACGTTCTAGAGACACCGATTTTTGATCTGGATCGATCACAATAAGTGCCGAGTGCTCCATTCCATAATCTAATTTTAAGCCAAATACTTTCGCATCAACATTTTTAAAGTGAACAAAAAGCTCCAGATACTCTTCTGACACCTCATAGCTCCTACCAACTTCTAAAGACTTTATATCTTCCTTCAAATATGGCTGAAGTTCTTCTACAGGATGCTGAACAACTGCTAGTTTCCCAGCAACATTTCGAAGTGATAGCTTACGAGGTAAAGTCATTTGGCTTCTCCAACCATCTGTTGGAACTTGATTAGCATAACGCCAATTGCTCATCCAACCGATATAAATTCTTCTCCCATCCTCAGCTGGGATATCTGAAAAACTCACACCTGCATAATTATCTTTACCAAAATCTAACCAAAGCGTTTCTTTTTGCTCTGTTGTAAAGGTTGTTCCGTCAAAATCACCTACAAAATATTGCGTTTTAGAACCGAGTGAATATTGTGGGTTATCGCCAATACTTACGAGTAAAACCCACTTTGTCTCCTCACTATCGCCTACTTGCAGCGGAAATAAATCTGGACATTCCCATACACCTAAATGAGAGCCCACTCCATTACCAAACTCACTTTCAAACTGCCAATCTTTTAAATTAGTAGAGGAGTAAAAAGTAATGGTTTGTCCTGTAGCTAAGGCCATCATCCACCTATTCGTTTCTTTATGCCAGAACACTTTTGGATCACGGAAATCCACTTTTGATTCGTGTTTTAACACAGGATTGCCTTCATACTTAGTCCAAGTTCTACCACGGTCATGACTATAAGCAAGGCTTTGGGTTTGAACCGGTGCACGACCATCATACTTATCTAAATGATGAGTAAAAATCGCGACTAATCCTGGTCCATCTGGGAAAAAACCAGATGTATTCTCCCAATCGATTATGGCACTTCCTGAGAAAATCGTTCCGTACTCATCAGGATAAAGGGCAATATCAAGCTCCTCCCATGTAATCATATCTTTACTAACAGCGTGGCCCCAATGCATCGGACCCCATACACTATCACCTGGATTATGTTGAAAGAATAAATGATACTCTCCTTCAAAATAAACCATCCCATTTGGGTCATTCATCCAATTTTCTGTTGGAGCAAAATGTAGTTTTGGTCGAAATTGGTTTAAAGCATTGACTGTCAATTTAAAAACCTCCCATTTATTCTACAGAACGATCAAATCCTGCTTGTTTAATTTCCAACCATTCAGAATAACTTAAGCGCTCAAGTTCTTCTAAATAATCATCCCATTCTTCTTCAATTTTTCCATTCGTAATCCACTCTGCACGTTTACGATTAATGTACGGATAGAAGTCCGCCTCGATTTGTGAAAGCCTTCTTAATTCATCTAAATCAAAGAATACACGTGGATAAATATGATCAGCTGACATATGTGGCACCATGACTTCTCTCATTAAATCAAGTCTCCAAGCAGCATCATCAGGCATTGTTGTAATGTCTCCATAATAGCTATCTAAAATCGCTAATGGCCCACCAATATTCGTGCGCTCACGTAATTCGACTGGAGCTGTTCCTTCTAAATCTAAGTGTTTAAGCATTTGAGCACTTTCGTCAAACTCAAAGATGTTTTGCTGTGTTTCATCACCATATGTTCCCCAGTTGTTTTGTACAGACTGATATGGGTCATATAATTGGTCAATCCATTTTGCTGTTAATTCTAAATTTTGGTTAGCACTTGTAATGACCATTCGGGAACGGTCAAAGCCCATGCCATTATTTCTCGCTACATTTTTATGTCCATCTGGACCATATAATGGTGGCATTAAATCATACGTATCATTCATTCCGGAAATATTCGCTTTATCCCAAGTAAAATATAATCCGTAACGCCCTTCTTGCCCTTTTGCCACATAAGTTGGCCAATCTTGTTCAAAGCCTTCAACATCTAAAAGACCTTCCTCATATAATTCATTCATAAATGTAATCGCTTCTTTATACCCTTCATCTGCGGCCGTTAATTTGACCTCACCGTCATTTGTCACAACCGTACGATCCCATGTATCACCTAAACCGAAAGAGCCAAAAAGGAAACCTAGGTCTTGCCCGCCATCATTAATAATAAAAGACATTGGGATTGTTTGCCCATTACCAGCTGGATCGCTCTCTTTAAAAGCAATTAATACCTCTTTTAATTCATCTGTTGTCGTTGGCATTTCTAAACCGAGTTCTTCCAACCATTCAACATTAATCCAAGGAAAATTATCAACTGAATGAATACTTTCTCTTCCCTCACCTAATTCTTCAATCCAAGGAAACGCATAGATGTTTCCATCAGGTGCTGTCATCATTGCTCGGTATTGAGGGGCTTCCTCTAACACCTTTTGTAAATTAGGCATATAATTATCAATTAAATCATTGAGCGGAATAATCGCTTCGTCTTCTGCTAAGTTTAATAATTCATAATCACTATACTCCGAATTAATAATCGCATCTGGCATTTCTCCACTAGACATGGCAAGATTACGACGTTCCCCAAATGCTTCACCTACAAAGTTTCTCCATTCAATGTGTACATTTGTTTTTTCTTCTAATCTTTCATAAATTAACTTTTCATTCGGATCAGCTGGTGCCAATGGTGAACTTGAGGTTAAAAATTTCAGTGACACTTGCTCCTCTAATGGAAATTCAACATCTGCTAAACCATAATCCTCTGACCAAGTGTTTTCACTGTTGCCACAACCAACTAAAACAACTGTACTTACAACCAATGTCGACATTGCTTTTACTATTTTTTTCAAATTGTCCCCTCACCCTTCTATTTTCTTATTTATTTTAATGAACCAACCATGACCCCTTTTTCAAAGTACTTTTGGAAAAATGGATACATAATTAGTAAAGGCAAACTAGAAATCACAATGGATGAATATTTAATCATCTCAGCAATTCGTTGCATCTCCGCTCTAGCTAATTGATCGGCTATCATTCCTGGTTGCACTTCATTTTGGATTAAGATTTCCCGTAAAACGAGTTGCAACGGATATAAAGAGCGGTCTTCTAAATAAATCATTGCTTGAAAATACGCATTCCACTGACCAATAAAGGCATAAAGAGCAAGCACAAAAATAATCGGTTTGGATAATGGCAAGATGATTTTTAAGAAGATTTTAAAATCTGATGCCCCATCAATCCTTGCTGCTTCTTTTAGCTCATTTGGTAAACCTTTAAAGTACGTTCTAGCGAGAATAATATTCCATACGCCAATCGCACCAGGTAAAATAATCGCCCAAGGTGTATTGATTAAGCCAAGTTCACGCACTAATAAATACGTCGGGATCATTCCACCATTAAAGAACATCGTAAAGAGAAAGAAAATCATAAAGAACTTTTTACCAACAAGTCCATCAACAGACAATGAATAACCAGCTAATATAGTCAAACCTACTGACACAACCGTAAATCCACCCGCATAAAGCATAGAATTGGCAAAGCCCCGCATAATCGATCCGTCATTAAAAATCCGCCGATAACCATCAAGCGTCCAATGCTCAGGGTTAAATGAAAGCCCCCTTGTTGCTAAAACAGAAGGTTGTTGAAATGACCCTAGTAATACATAAAAAAGAGGAATCGTGACGATAAGCACTACAAGAAGTAGGATGAATTTATTGATAAAGAGAATAAAACGGTCAGTCTTCGAATTATTGATCAATCTATTCTTTTGCAGTTCAGCAGCTTGTTTTCGCTTTTTTTGCTCTTTCTTAGATTCTTTTTGTTCCTTATTCATTCAAAATTCCCCCTTTCTAATAAAGAGTTTCCCCATTAAATTTCTTGACAACAAAGTTAACAGTAATCAGCAAACAGAGACTAATAACTGAGTTAAACAAACCAACAGCAGCACCAAAGGACCAATCTCCGGCTTGTAAACCACGCTTATAAACATACGTATCAATAATTTCTGATGCTGGTAAATTCATATCGGTTTGCAAAAGATACGCTTTTTCAAAACCGACCCCCATAATGCCTCCAACAGCTAAAATAAAGAGAACAGCCATTGTTGGTTTTAACACTTGAATATCAATATTCCAGATTCTTTGTAGCAACGAGGCACCATCAATCGTTGCCGCATCATGTAACTGCGGATCCGTATTAGACAATGCGGCTACATAAATAATCGAAGCGAATCCTGCTCCTTGCCAAATACCTGATGCAATAAATATCGTTCTGAAGTATTCGGGGTCTGACATGAATGAAATCGGTCGATCCGTAAAAATAGACAAAACCGCATTTAATGGACCTGCCGGTGATAAAAAGATAAACAGCATCCCTGCAATAACAACAACAGAAATAAAATGGGGTGCATATACAATCAGTTGAATATTTTTCTTTATTCCCGCTCGGCGCACTTGATTTAACATCAGTGCCAAAATAATTGGGACAGGAAAACCTATTAACAACTCAAAAGCACTAAGCTTGATCGTATTCATAAAAATTTGATGAAAATTAGGCGACTGTAAGAAACTAACAAAATGCTCAAAGCCTACCCATGGACTTCCTGCAATCCCTCTTGTAGGACTAAAATCTTTAAAAGCAATAGTAACACCATACATCGGGATATAATTAAAAAGTAAAACTAGTAGAACGGCTGGTGCTAAGAACAAATACAGAATCCAATTTTTTCTTATATATTCAAAAGGATTTTGTTTCTTTTTATTTGGTTTCAATTGATTGGAAAGGTCTCTCACCTCAGTCACTTGACTAGAACTTTTCCCCATATTTATCCCTCCTTGGAACAGCTTTTGCTTGGCCTATTTTGTTTTAAAACACCTTATGAAATCGTTATCTTTTATTACTAGTTTAAAGATACCAACAATTACTCAGATAATATTTCAATATCTTTGGTAACGACTTTCTAAAATCTTTGGTACTTTGAAATCGATTACAAAATCTTTAATAAAAAAAAGCATACGAAGAATTGAATTCTCCATATGCCTTTCATCCCTATTCAGCTGTAACTAGCTCTTCTCTTGGTAATGACATTAAAGCGACCTTCATTAAAACAAAAGAAAATAAACTAATCCCGAAAATAACCATAAACACAGGAAACTTTAAATAAAAAAAAGAAATGGTGACTACTCCGACAACCATGATAATCGTTTGTAAAGGCTTAGCAATCACCATAATGAATGCGTACTTTGGATATTGCCAGAAGTCCAATTTAAAGTGAACAAAAATCGGATAAATATATAAAGCCATTAGTAGAAATAGGAAGCTTAATAGGACGGTTACACTAGCAAACGCGGTCCGGAAAAAGCCTTGTTCAAACTGCTGTAAGGCTCTTAAATTCAGAAACAAGAGGAGGGACCCTAACAAAATAAGATATCCTAATAAATTTGCCTTCCAAAACTCTTGTTTATATTTTTGACAAAACAACTTCGTAACGGAAACGTCTTCATCCTCTGTCATCATATGCCTTAAGACGGCAAACATCGCCGCTGTTGCTGGAAACAATCCAAATATAAATAAACCTAGAGCAGAAAAGAGAAACCATAATATATTTAATAAAACTAAATTAAACGACCAATTTCCAAGTCGCATATACCAACGGGTCATTTCAAACATATTCAAATCCCCTTTATTTTTAAAAGATGATATTGAGTTAAAACAATAGCAACAGAATGAGCACTAACTCTAGTTCACTTTATCAAAATAATATCAATTCGGATTTAAATATATTTGGCTCGAAATGTTTAATATATTTGGATTTATCTTTAACTAGTTCGGCTCAAGAGCTGCATCAATCGTTTCGACCGCCTTTTGAACCGACGCTTTTACATCTTTTCCTCCTATTCCAACTTCTTCAAACAAAGTACGAATCTCATCACTGACAACAGGATAAACAGGCGTAACCGGTCTACTTTTTGAATAATGATGAGCCTGTTCAACGAATATATTCAGCGGATATTGATTCAATTCTGGAATATCCTCAGCCACCGAAATTCGAGCAGGAATATCCCCGGTTATTTCTACATATTTCTTCATTCCTGCATAGCTTGATAAAAATTCAATAAATGCCCACGCTTCTTCAGAATGATTCGATTCACTAGTCATCGCAAGTGCCCAGCCACCATTAGGAACTGCTTGCATTTTTGCTTTTGGTAACGGAGCAATTCCGAAATCAACATCAAGTTCTAGTTCATAGTGGTTTTGAAAATCAGCAACTGCCCATGAACCAAGAACAGTTAATCCTAATAAGTTCTTCTCAAAGGATCCAGCTGTCATCTCTACCGAGGCCACCTCATCCTCATGGTATAAGTTTTGATAAAAGGTTAAGGCTTCAATCGCTTCTGCCGAATTTAAATATCCATTTGAAGTCGTTCCATCTGGACTGAGAATTTCCGCTCCAAATTGCCATAATATTGGCATTTTAAAATAGGCCGCTGCCTCTCCACTTGCAAAGCCTTGGGCTGGATCCAAACCATCGACCTCATCCCCGATTCGAGAAATTTCAATTGCCATTTCACGAACTTCTTCCCATGTTAAGGGCTCATGAGGGTCTTTTTTCGGTAAAGATAAACCTGCCTCTTTAAATAAAGGAATGTTATAAAACAGCGCCAGTCCTGATTCTGTGATCGGCATTAAGTATGGTTCATTTTCATACATTAATCCTTCTACCGTCGAATCAGGAAAATCCTGTAATGAAGACTCATCAATAAAAGAAGTTAAAGAATTAAGCACCCCTGTTTGTGCATATAAAGCCAAATTAGGACTATCTATCATCAAAACATCTGGTGGATTTCCAGCCGCAAACTCAGTTCGAATAAGAATTTCATAATCACTATATGGGATGGAACGCATTTTCACTTTTATACCTGGATTTAATCGCTCAAAATGGTTGATAAGTTCAGTAAAGGCTTGATTCTCTAAATCATTTCCATAATTTCTCCAAAAATGAATTTGAATGTCCTCGACACTCTCATTCTGACCACGTGACTGCTCTTTTTCTCCCGTAAAATTTGACATAACGTACAGAAGTCCCGTAATTATGATTAAAATAAAGACAAGAGTGATAAAAAAGTTCCTTTTCATAATATCCCTCCTTACCCTCACTATTCATTAGCTTGACGATATTCTATAGGAGTTTGTTGAAAATGCTTTTTAAAAAACTGTGCTAAAATATCCTGAATTCGAAAAGCCAACTAAGTTCGCCACATCAATAATTTTTAACTGTCTTTCTTTAAGAAAGGTTTGGGCTTTTTCCATTCTTACATTTGTTAAATAGTCACTAAAGTTTTCGCCTACTTGGTTTTTAAAAAGCTCAGATAAATAAGCACTATTTATATGAAACATTTCTGATAAACTGCTTAAAGAAATTTCTGATCCATAATGCTCGTCCATATATTGTCTGACACTTTCGACAATCACTCTACCATTGGAATACCTAGCTGAACGAATTTTATCGATAATCTCTTCGGCAAGCGTCATCAAACAATCTACTACCTTCTGTCTTACATTCAACTCCCATATCCTCTGTTGGCAATTCCAAAGTAAGTTTTTTATTTCTTGAGATTCAATATCATATTTTTTCGCTGTCGAACCTAATAAAAATAAAGTACGATTGGCAATAAACGAAAAAGACCACATCGAATGTTTAGACGATTTTATAAAGAGATAGTCGAGGTTTTTTTGGAAGGACTCAACATTCAATGCTTCAATCGAATTAATTAATTTCTTTTCAAAATCTGCCGACACATCGACAATTTCCTTCTCAATTTTGGCCGCATGTATGACTTGGGATGGGGCTTCAAATTGACTTTGGCTCCAAGCAAGCACACTTGAAATATAACTTGATTTTAATTGTTCCAATCCTTCCCCTAGATGACCAATCCCCACGGCTGTTTCCAGCTTCAGTAACTGATTAACAGATTTTTGAATTCGTTGAATGACTAACTCCAGATTTATATTATCTTGCTCAACCATTAGCACAAGAAAATGAACGACATTCCGATAACTAGGATTAATAAAAGAATAAACCCCATTTAGTTCATAAGCCAATTCTTTACAAACTAACTGAAAAGGGTACCAAAGTTCATTCGCACGTTCTTCTCTGTCCGGGACATCACGTAATTCGACTGTCAAAAAGTGAAAAGGTGATGTCGTTATTTCTTCTAAATGCAAATGTCTCAATCGCTCTTTTACTAGATTGGCTTGTAACCATTCGTCTTTCACAAGGTATAAAAGATATTGATCCTGTACTTCTTGTAAGTGTGAATGAGCACGACGATTAATACTTTCATACTCAGATAGCTTCTTTTTTTCTTCTTGTATTTCTTTTGCCATCATCTGGAGCACTTCTACTAATTCATCTGGAGCAACCGGTTTTAATAAATAGTCACGTACTCCAGCCTTCATTGATGTCTTAACATATTCAAAATCAGAATAACCAGATAAGACGACTACTTTGATCTCGGGGTAGGTTTCGTGACAAATTCGAGCCAATTCTACTCCATCCATAATTGGCATCCTCATATCGGTAATAATTAAATCAATCTGAACACATTTGAGTTGTTCCAAAGCCTCTTCCCCATTAGAGGCTTCTGCGATAATTTCAAAACCTTGTTTTCGCCAATCGACCTTCATTTTTAACCCTTTTCTAATTTGAATCTCATCATCAACGAGTAAAACGTTCATCCCTATCCCCCCTTGTTAAAGTAATCTCTAGAGTAATTTTCGTCCCCTTCCCTTCTTCTGACGCAATTTCATAAGCAAAATGTTGACCGTAATATAGTTTTAAACGTTCTAAAACATTCCTCAGTCCAATACTTTGTCCTTTTGTCTCTAACACACTTACAGACTGATGACCACGCTCAAGTTGAGACATAGCGTCCACTAACTCTTGTTTCATTCCGCTCCCTTTATCTTCAACCGTAATTAAGAGCTTATTTTTATGACGCTTTGTTCCAATAAAAATTTCTGCGTGGTCCTTTTCAACAAAACTATATTTCACCGCATTTTCAACTAAAGGCTGGAGAATGAACCTCAAAACCGGAACATCTTTTGTATGAGGATCTTCATCCATGATAACTAACAATTGCTCCTCATATCGAAGCATTAAAATTTTTGTATAACTACGGATATAGTTCATTTCCTCCCCTAAAGTGACCACAATACTTTTAGTGTCTAGTGAATACCTCATCATCTTCCCTAAATAGCTACTAACATTAATAACCTCTTCATTTTTTCCTTGTGCCGCAAGACCACCAATAATCTCAAGGGTATTATTCATAAAATGAGGATTAATTTGTAACAAAAGAGCTTTATATTCGGCTCCTTTTCTGCGAATATTTGCTTCATACTCTGTATCAATTAATCGCTTCAATTCATTGACAGTATGATCAAAAACATCAATTAAATAAGCAACTTCATTGTTTTTAGTCTGGATTGTAGGCATATATTTTTGTGCCCCAATAAAATCCCCTTTTTCGATAAACTTCATCGCACCTGCCAGTTTCCCTAAAGGACTAACGATCGTTGATGATAATAAATAGGAGGCAACGATCGTAACAATAAATAACAAGGCACTAACGATAAATAAGTTTTTTTGAAGTTGATTCACTTCCTTAAATAAATCACTTTCTTTTACCTCACTAATGAGCACCCAATCTTCTACAGGCAGCTTTTTGAAAAATAAAAAGACTTCATCCCCTTCTCGTTCAACCTCCACTAGACCTTGTCTTGCGTTCGATTGATTTAATTGGGTCATAATGTTCGGCGTCATATGTTTTGGATGCCTTCTATCTGTAGGAAGTAAGCTTTCTCCCTTTGTATTAACTAAATAGGCCTGACCATTTTCACCGATTCTCACTTGTTGAATGGCGTCTTCTAATAAGCGAGTAGGAAAATTCACTTTAATGACACCACTTGTTATAAATGTATGAAGATCAAATAAAGGCAATATATAACTATTCATCGGTTCATCACGCATCTCTAAACCAGGTTGATCAACGTCATAATGATAGCCAATAAACATATCTTTTCTAATTCCCTCTTGCAACCACTCAATCTCTTCTGATTCATGTTCAACCCAAATCCCTTTTCCGTCCTCTAACACAACCGTCACCGACATTCCATGAGAATTATTAATAATGATAGACGTTAAAAGAGCTCTAAGCTCGTTTCTTAATAATCTTGTATCTGAATCATCAGAGCCACTATCACGTTCAGCTCGTAACCAATCCTGTGTCGTTTGATTAATTAAAATTTGTTTTCCTAAATCTTCTGCTTGTGTTGTGACAGAATCTACATAGAGGGCATATTGCTCCAACATTTCAAACGTTAAATCCTCTGTTTGATTTTTAATCACTGTCATAAACCAAGATGGAACGACAATCGATAAAATAACAAAAGGCACCGTTAACAGTCCGGTAAAAATAAGAAACAATCGATTTCTTAATGAAAAAAACACCTGCTCCACCTCCAAACACCCAAAAGAAAACCCTTTCATTAAAGTGCAGGAATATATAACCACAACAAGCTCTCTTTTAAAAAAATGTAAGAGAACCAATAATTAGTAAACCGCCCAAGCTGATTGGGCGGAGCACCTTTTTATTTCTCTCTCTTTATTCAACTATTCGAATCGTCATTCGACTTTCCACCTGCTCATTCGAATCCGTCACCCGAATGCTAGTTGAACCAACTGCTTTTGCTTTAAGCATTTTTTGCCCATTTTCTGTTACCACTTCTAAAAGATCAGAATTTTCGACTATCCAATTTAATTCATCATCTTTCCCCTCTAGCCAATCAGGTTTAATGAAAGCATCTACAAATGCCGTTTCATTAAGTGCAAGTTCCAAATGTTCACTGCTTAAAACAAGACGTTCCATTTCCCCATCGTCTGGCCTCTCTCTCCAAACAGATTTCAGGTGATAGGAACTCCATTCACGGACATGAACTTCTCCTCCTTTAGTATACAATTCAATATTTTGATTAGTCGGGGTCGTGTAAATTAAATTTGTAAATACCTGTTCACCATCATTGATAAAAATTTCTACCGATGATTCATCCACAAAACCATGAATTTTTATTTCGCCACGGTCAATATCGTAATCTTGTTCAAACCTCGCTCCAAACGAAAACAACTCTCCATTTCGATCCGTCAATTCACTTAACCCTGAATTCGTTCGATCAAGGAAAACCTTTTCATCCCTTACATTTAACCCTATAACCGTTTCCTCGTTATGCCCTTGTCTTAAACGAATTCCAAACTCATCTAAATCATTCCACTCCATGATCGCCTCAAATTCATAAGCAGTGCCTTGAAATTCAAGTAAATGTTCATCTAAAATATCAAAAGGTTCTAATTGAAATTCAGAAGCTCTTAATGATTCTAATTCTTTAATTGGTTCTTGAATAAGTTGAATAAGTCCATTTTCCATTGTTTTTAAAGAAAGCTGACGTGGAATCGACATCGAGCCCATCCAAGGGTCGGTTGGTGATTGGTAAGGATACCTCCAATTCGCCATCCATCCAAGCCAAATTTGACGGCCATCTTTATCTGGAATATCTGAAAAGCTTTGAGCTGCATAAAAATCCTGTCCAAAATCGGTAATAAGGACCGTTTCTGGAGCTTGTTCATGAATAAATTCGGTTCCATCAAATTCTCCAATAAAATATTGAGCCGTCGAACCATTCGTCTCCTCGTTGTCACCTACACTAACATGGAGAACCCATTTTTGATTTTCTTCATCCCCGTCAACAGGTAAACGAAATAAATCTGGACATTCCCAAACCGCTACATGTGAGCCATGACCTTCACCAAATTCACTTTGATATTCCCAATCGATTAAATTATCAGAGTTATAGAACGTAACACTTTTATCTGTGGAAACGACCATAACCCATTTCTCTGATTCATCATGCCAAAATACTTTTGGATCACGGAAATCCTTTATCCCTGGGTTTTCAATAACCGGATTCCCTTCATACCGCTCCCACGTTCGGCCATTATCTTTACTGTATGCAATGCCTTGTGCCTCACCACCAGCAGTGCTTGTGTATATCGCAACCATCCCTGCTTTCCCATCAAAAAAACCAGTTGTATCATTCCAATCAATGACAGCGCTTCCTGATAAGGCTTGACCTAAAATATCATGATCTAAAGCAATATCCATGTGCTCCCAATGCACTAAATCTAGACTAATGGCATGCGCCCACATTCCATTTTTTTGATGGAAAAGATGATATTCTCCCTCAAAATAAACTAAGCCGTTCGGATCCGCTAAATTACCTACCGGAGTTGAAAAATGAAATTGAGGACGATAAGTTTCTGTATAATAATCACTTTGTGCCTCATGTTCTATTTTCACCTTTGTCGTACCTCCATTTAAAATTTGGCAACCGCCTAAGCCTAACAATAGAATAACCAATCCAAGCACAAATAACGCTCTTCGCTTCCCCACAATTAAACAACCCCTTCCGATTCTCCTGCTTTATGCCGATTCTCTTTTTCTCATAATCTATCCACTCTATTTTAGAGCTAGTTTATGTTAACCGGTTTCATATGTCAACCGAATGACATATGAATAAAATTGAATTAGAGGTGGCATTTGCTTTATTTATCGCACGCTAATTTAGCTAATTGGCTTTTTTCATTACTTATCCTTTGTTATTCGCACCTTGATTTGGCACGTTCCCTTTTTTCATTACTTATCCTTTGTTATTCGCACCTTGATTTGGCACGTTCCCTTTTTTCATTACTTATTCTTTGTTATTTGCACCCTAATTTGGCACGTTCTCTTTTTTCATTACTTATCATTTGTTATTCGCACCTTAATTTGACGCGTTCCCTTTTTTCATTACTTATCCTTTGTTATTCGCACCCTAATTTCGACCGTCCACCTTTTTTCATTACTTATCCTTTGTTATTCGCACCCTAATTTAGCACGTTCCCTTTTTTCATTACTTATCATTTGTTATTCGCACCCTAATTTCGACCGTCCACCTTTTTTCATTACTTATCATTTGTTATTCGCACCTTGATTTGGCACGTTCCCTTTTTTCATTACTTATCCCCTCTTATTCGCACCGTAATATGCTCACCTCCCCATTTTCATTCCTATTTCCACTGCTCTTTTTATTTAATACTTACTGTACGACTATTTTTACAACACAAAAAAGCCAGCAACTTATTTTAGTTACTGGCCGTAGTTAAAGGAGGTTTTCTTAAGTCGTTTCTCCCATTTTTATCGTAATCGGGAGCCGCGTCTCATAACTTACCTCACTTTGATCCTTTTCCTCGATCATTTCTACTAATTTCATTATTGCCGTTTCAGCTATTTGCTCAATCGGCTGTTGCACGGTTGTTAATTGTGGTAAAAACGTTTGCAAAGCTTCTGTTCCGTCGTAACCAACCACTTTTAATTGATTTGGAATTTCAATATTTCGGAGACGGGCCTCACGTATAACAGATGCTGCTAACATATCATCACTTGCAAATATTCCTTCAACATTTGGATATGTATTAAATAATTGCTCAATGACCCGTTGTTGGTTTTGTTTATTTAAAATCTCATTCACTTCTAATGTTATTGGACGAACCCCATTTTTACACATTACGTCCTCATACGCTTTTTTTCGTAAATTGGCAGGAGTATTTAACGAAGTCGGTCCATGTAGATGAATGATCTCCTTACATCCTTTTTCTAGTAACAAAGTTGTGGCTGCTTTACCTCCTGCATAATTATCTGAACCGACAACCGGAATCTGCTCAGATAAATAATGGTCAATCGCCACAACTGGGTGGCTTAATTTTCGTTCATTAAACACCCCTCGATTATAAGAAACAACAATCATTCCATCTACTTGGTTTCTTGATAACATATCCCAATATTTCATTTCTTTATCTTCACGATTTGAACTATTGCAGATCATCACTTTAAAACCTTTTGAATCACATATATTTTCTAAATGAAAAGCAAGCTCTCCAAAAAAGGGATTGCTCGTTGTCGGGACTATAAGACCAATCAAATTCGAGCGTTGATTATATAAAGAGCGTGCTAAATCATTTGGAACATAATCCAATTCCTCCATTGCACGGTAAACAAGCTTTTTTGTTTTTTCACTCAAATAGCCGCGATTATTTAGTACTCTTGAAACAGTTGTAGGAGATACTCCTGCAACTTTGGCAACATCACTTATTTTTGGTTTCAACATTCTTACTCCATTCTCTGAAGGTAAGTTTCACAAAAAAATAGTATCATGTTGTTGAGATTCCGTCCATTTTTCAGACACTTTTCTTATTCTAATGTTTTAATATCTTCCCAACTACAGACGGTTTCATCTAATTTTTTCCAGGAATTTCGATTTTCACTCAATCAATTTCTCTCATTCCTAGTTTCAAGTATTTATAATATATAATTCGATACGCTGCTCAAAATATCCTAGTTAAAAATAAACACTACCCAAATTGAGTAGTGCTCCCCCATTCATTTATACGGCTTTTTCTATCAACCTTTCTGATGTATTGATTTTCTTCTATAAATGAGCTTTAAGTTCTGAGGTCGAAACTTGGATACCTCCTAATAATTCAATCTTTGAAATCGAATCAAAAACAGAAATAAATGAATCTCTTGTGACGTCTTTATCGAATATAAGCGGTTTTGTCGATAAGATGGATTGTTGTTAAATCGTTTGATTGAACAATTATTTAAACGTAGCTCCTTTGTCATTAATTGATAGTTAGCTAGGATAAAAAGTGATAATGTTACCGTAGGATACGGAATATGGTTTTGTTGAAGGAGAGGCGATCGCGACATGAATGACAAAACTACCAATAAGTTTAATTGTCAGTCAAATAACCAGCTGCTAAGCTGTTTACTTTCTATTAAATTGAAAAATATGTTAAACTCATGGCGTACCGTGCTGGGCTTGATTATTATGATTTATATTTAATTCATTGGCCAAACCCAAAACAAAATAAATATGTTGAAGCTTGGCAAGCACTCATTGATTTAAAAAAATCTGGACTTATTCGTTCCATCGGTGTATGTAACTTCCTCCCTGAGCATATTGAGCGACTCGAACAAGAAACAGCTGTCAAACCGAGTCTTAATCAAATTGAGTTACATCCTTATTTTAATCAAAAAGAGCAAAGAGAGTGGCATCTAAAAAATGAGATTCAAACACAATCATGGAGCCCTTTGAGTCGAGCGAATGCACTCTTCCAGGAAGAGACCCTTTTAAACCTTGCAGCTGAATATAAAAAATCACCTTCACAAATCATCCTTCGTTGGCATTATCAGCTAGGCTCTATCGCGATTCCTAAGTCTGCAAACCGCGAGCGACAACTTGAAAATATCTCTATTTTCGACTTTTCCTCAGAAGCAGATATGATCGCGATCGTCATTTTAGAAAGGTTTGATCGAGTCTTAAAAGAAATTATTAATACCGTTTTAGTTCGGGCCTTTGGAGAACAAATTGAACATACAAAATTCGATTTAGTCTATTGTGTCAATGGATTTATCGGTATGTATTCAAAACTATTTCTTTATTATCGAATTCCTATTGACCTAGAAGCTTTAGCGCACTCCTTAGTAGAAAAAACAGAAATTCTAGCCAAACATGTTCAAGTACCTTTTCTCACCTTTGATCTCGACCAATTTTTTAAAGATAAAGGAACTGTCGAAGTTACACCTGAACAATTAGTGGCCTTAATTGAACAAAAGAAAACGGGCCTGGATGACTCTATCGAGAAAGAATCACTTTCTTTATTACAAGAACAATTATCAAATCATCCCAACTATTCAAAAGCGATTATAAAAGGGTTATGTGAAAACATCCGCCTTCACCCTGAGTGTAAGGATCTGTTCTATTTACTACGTATTTACTTCGAATTTTAACTTTAAAAGAGCAATAAAGAGAAGAAAAAGGGAGAGCCGTTTTGACAAATATGAAAAAGGAGCGATTCTGATGAAAGAAATAGCCGTGTTAGATCGTATAGAAGGTAATCATGCCGTTTTATTAGTAGGTAATAGCGAAAAAGAAAAAACAATCGAAAAATCCCTACTTCCCCCCGGTTCTAGAGAAGGCACATGGTTTAATGTAGAGCTCTCTGGAGATGAGATACTGAAGATAACTATAGACCAAAAAGAAGCAGAAGAAGTTCAAAAGAGAGTTCGTGCTAAAATGGCTATGTTAAGAAGGAAAAAATAATCA
>NZ_ALPT02000088.1 GCF_000292245.2 Alkalihalobacillus alcalophilus ATCC 27647 = CGMCC 1.3604
TAATTTTTGGCATCAAGAAGGTTCATACCCTTGTTTTTAGCATTTAACGCACGTCTTGAAAGTTTTCGTTGCTCACGTTTTAGTCTCTTTTCCATTTTGCATGTGAACTTATTGTTGTCAATCTTACGACCATCAGAAAGAACCGCAAAGTCCGTGATGCCTAAATCTACACCGATAGATGAATCCGTTTTCTTCAAGGGCTGTACGTCTGTTTTGACTACAATGGATACAAAGAACTTTCCGCTTGGATTTCGTCTGACTGTAGCGCTCAGAATACGTCCTTCAACCTCACGACTTTTGGCCAAGCGAACAAGACCCAGTTTCGGCAATTTAATTTTGTTGTTTACTATGGCCATGTTGCTATTTGTTTCTTTCGTGGTGTAGGATTGTACCTGATTCTTTTTTGATTTGAAGCGTGGCGCTTTATTTTGTTTCTTGAAGAATCGAGTATAGGAATCAGCAAGGTTTTTCAGGGAGGATTGAAGGGCAATGCTGTCCACTTCTTTTAGCCATACGAATTCCTTTTTTAGTTGCATTAATTCAGCCGAACAAGCATTGTAAGTTAATCCTTTGCCTGTTTCTTGGTAGGTATCGTTCCATTGCCCTAAAAAGCGATTAAAGACAAAACGAGAACAGCCGATGGTTTTGGCAATCAGGGTTTCTTGTTCTTTGGTTGGGTAGAGACGAAATTTGTACGCTTTGTTGATGAGCATTGTTTTCACCTCAAACAGGAATGTATGTTCTTATTATACCCTAACAAGAATCTCTTTGGCTACCGCCAACCGCCATTCATCTCCCCCTTATCGTTGGGCTTCTCCCTTCACACGATTGAAGAGGGAGTCTTCTGTCGGAAAATGATAAAAATGCCCCCAAGTTTTCAAAAAACGAGGGAGCATCGTTGGTACCTACCTATTTACTTTTTCTTAAGAGAAAAAAATAAGCAGGTTGGAAACCAACTGCTTATTTTGTTTCACGGTGAAGCGTATGACGTTTTAATCTTGGGCTGTATTTTTTAAGCTCAATACGCTCAGGATTCGTACGTTTATTTTTTGTTGTAATATAGTTACGATCGCCTGTCTCAGTGCAAGCAAGAGTGACTTGTACACGCATCTGTTATCCCTCCAAACTATGCATACTTCATACTTTTCTATATTATCAAAAGTGATACAGACGATCAAGTATTTTTTCTTTACAGTCGCTTTTTAATATTCTTTATAGGTTATAAAAGAAGTCGCATTCGATGACAACGATTGAAGAAGTCGATGGTCTTTTTCTAAGCTAGTATAGTCCTCATTAAAAATCGACCAAAGTTTCCCTCCCTTTTTCCCTTGACTATCTAGCGTTATCGAACATGAGAGCATACTTTCTTGGCCAAATGTATGAAAAGGGGAGAAGAGTAATTTCCCTTCCTTCCCTTTCCAAATTTCTTCTTTCTCCCCTGTTCCAAACATAAGCAAATCTTTTGGGTTTGGCTCATGTAAATTGGCACTAACTAACGTGTAATGCTCGTTTTGTGAATGGATTAAAGCTTTTTTGGATGATGAATAATACGTAACACCATCAAAAGCGGCAGGCCCATATGGAGCTTGATGGAATAATAATTGTAGCCTTTTTACATGTTGCGAATGATTAATCACTTCAAAATAACGGATAAAGACATTTCCATCGCAGCTCACCATATCATAAAACTTGAGTTCAATTCCCCAATTTTTATGGAAGGCCGTACTAATCATATACGCTTCCTCTTCATAACAACCAGGATAAAGATGCCATTCTTTTTCATTTAACCAAGAACACTCTCCATTTACCCAGACCCCCGTACAAATTTTCAGCTTAGTCCAACGCAAATATCTTGTTAAGTTTGGTTGTAAATGCTGATAACTCTTTTTCCAATATTGACTATTGTTTAATTTGTTTAATTTTCTCGACGTAGATCTGGGTGTTTTGTTTGGCCTTAATAGGTTCTGTCGCTTGGGAGTAAATAGTAAAAATTGGCTCATCCTGCGCGGGTACAATAAAGGTCCAACCTCCTTCTTGATGACTTACTTTTACGCCATCAATTAAATCTAAATGATTTCCTTGGAATTGTTCCATTAACTTTCTCATCACCATTCCTTTTTGCTCAGTATGGCATGTCACTTCTTCAAAATAGATCGATTCTTTTGGAAATGAATTCAAAATAGTATCCAAACTCGCCTTTTGAATGGTTAAAACATTTAACAAATTGGCAGCCGCGTAAATGGCATCATAGAAACAAAGCTGAACCGTATTTTCTGTTTCCATCATCGCAAGTGTTGAGCCTTTTGTTCTTACAAGTGTTGTTGATTCATAGCTAGCCGCAATTTCTTCTAATGCACTTCCCGCATAAACAGGAATGGCCACTTTTTCTTTTTCACCTTTTTCTAATTCAAGATAAACATAAAGAGATAAATGGTCTTCATCGCTTAATAAGGCTCCATCCCTATTTAAAACCGATAAAGTTTGAAGACTTTCGTCAAAAATAAAACCAATATCCGCTTTTTGCTCTACTATATAATCAGAAAATTCAGTCATAGATAATTGTGGTGCTGCCTTGACAACGTGACAATTTAACTCCCTCCACAGTATATCTAAGGAATTGGCATCACCATCACCTGAAACGACCACTTTCCATGAGCGATTTTGAATCGCCTTCACATCTAGGCTTGAAATTAGCCTTTTGACATAATGTTGATCAACCGCAATTTCACGTGCATAATTCCCGATCGAATCAAACGATGTTAATTTAAAGGAGTCCATTCCAAGATTCTGAACCATTTCTCTTTGAGCATTTGTTGTAATTGGAAATCCTTTTTCACCATAAAACTCAAGTTCAACTTTATTTTGATTTTTTTGTTGTACTTTTATAAATACTCCACCGTCCCCTTGTTCATTTTCTAAGCCTGAACGAAAGACAGGAATAACGGTTTTTCCTACGTCACGAACATGATGTCCAATCGCTTGAATACTTTGGGCGACGGTCATCTTTAATAAATTAGAAAAGGGATGCCCATCTGTTGCGATATGAATGTTTTTCCCTTTTAAATAAAGACTTCCATAAGCAAGTCCAAGCTTTGATACAAAGTCAGGCGTCATTTCAACATTTGCTAACCCACTTACTCGGTGGCCTTTAAATACAGATTGTACGACACTTCCTTCATTCCAAATAAGTGATTTCGAAACGACACGACCTGCTTGAACCTTTTTATTTGGCCAAATCTTCACTTCTGGTTGAAGCGTTGCTTGATCTTGAATAACAGTTTGCGCCCCAACAATCGAATCTTCAAAAGCTCTTACCGCCTGTCCGATTTGAACTTGTTCACAAACAGTGACCCCTCGTAATTCACTTGAATCACCGACATAACCTCTTTCCCATAAAATAGAACGTTTTAATGAGGCACTATGATCAATGATCGAGTCTTTTCCTATAATCGTATACGGGCCAATCTTGGCTCCTTGACGAATTCTCGTTCCTTCTCCAATTGAGACTGGACCAACAATTTCGGCCCCTTCCTCAATGACAACATGTCCTTCTACCCAAATATCGGTCCCAAACTCAGTCCCAGCAATGGTCGCACGAACTTTCCCATCTAATAGGTCAAAATGGGCCTGGCGATATTGATTAATATTGCCAATATCGGACCAATATCCTGTTGCTTCAAAGCCGTAAAGACCAGCTTGATCGGCTAATACTTTTGGAAAGACCTCTTTACTAAAGTCCACCATTTTATCCGCTTCAATATAGGTGAAAATTTTCGGGTCCATTACATAAATGCCAGTATTGACCGTATCACTAAAAACCTCACTCCAGCTTGGTTTCTCTAAAAAGCGAACAATTTCATTTTGTTCATTCGTCATAATGACACCAAATTCAGTCGGATCCTCTACTTGTTTCATAAAGATAGTCACTAAACTATCGTTTTGCTCATGAAATTCTATTCCGTCAATTAAATTTAAGTCAGTTAAGGCATCACCACTAACGACAACGAATGGTTCATCCAAAAATTGTTCTGCTTGTTTTACACTCCCTGCGGTACCTAAAGGTGTCGTTTCTTCAAAATAGGTTAAATTAACTCCCAATGCAGAGCCATCCCCAAAATAATCTTTTATGACATCCGGTAAGTATTGTACGGTTACCGCAATATCAGTAATCCCACAATCTCGTAACCATTCAATGCTATACTGCATCACAGGTTTCTGCACTAATGGGACCATTGGTTTTGGCCTTTTGCATGTTAGTGGTCTTAATCTTGTTCCTTTTCCTCCTGCCATGATGACACCTTTCACACTACCGCCTCCTCTATATAATTAAACCTTCATTTGCTGATGTAAACATTTATCCATTTCTAACAACGTTTGTTGGGCAATTTGATTCCAATCATATTTTGACTTCACATCTAACAAGCCTTGTTCAGCGAGTTGTTCTCGTACGATGGGATGGTTAAAGAGATACAGAACTTGGTCAACTAAACTTTCGACATGACCTGGAATCATTTTCAAGCCATTTTTTCCATGGTCAATGATATCGGCAAGTCCACCCGTATCGGAAACAATCGTTGCTTTTCCAGCCGCCATCCCTTCTAAAGCTACAATTCCAAAAGGTTCATAAAGACTTGGGAAAAGAACGACATCACTTCGTCTTAACCATGCATTTCTTTCTTCATCACTTATAAACCCTAAGAAGAGTACATAGTGTTCAAGTCCTTTTTCATAAACGAGTTGGCGATACTGCTCAAGCATTGGCCCTTTCCCTGCGACAACAAATTTAAAATCAACGCCTTTTTGTCTCATATTTTCTGCCGCATAAATGATCGTTTCGAAACCTTTTTCTTTTACAACTCGACCAACAGAAAAAATCGTAAAACGATTGTCATCGTCTATGTTAAAATCTTGATCGTGATGAACTGATACTTGTTCAATATCAACCCCATTAGGAATAATCGCCATTTTTTCCTCAGGTAAAGAGAAAATCGTTTTTAACTCCTCATTCATATACGAACTACAAACAATAATTTGGTCCGCTTCATACGTTAATTCCCATTCCTTTTGATTGATTTCAAACTGAAGATCATTATGAATCCCATGATTTCGGCCATGCTCTGTTGCGTGAATCGTCACAAGTAAAGGTATGTTATATTTCGACTTTATCGCTTTAGCGGCCACACTTACTAACCAATCATGAGCATGAACAATGTCAAATTGGACTGTTCTTGTTATTTTTTCAAGACAATGAACCATCGCCATATTTAAACTCCCGACCCAATCAAAAAATGACGCCGCTTTAGGTTGTAAGCCTTTAACGCGATAAACATGAATACCTAAATTATTTTCATAAGTGGGGTACCCTTCAACATAAGATGTAAGGACATGTACTTCATGGCCGTCCTTCGTGAGAGCTCTAGATAAATCAAAGACATGTCTAGATAGTCCACCTACCATCATTGGCGGGAATTCCCAACTTAACATAAGGATTTTCTTTTTATTGGCAGGAACTAAATTGGACGGCTTCACCGAATGGACATACCGATCATGTTCAGATAAAAAGATTTGTTCATCGACTTTTTCTAAAAATGGAAAAGCTTGCTCCATCCTTGTTAAATATGCTTCAGTTAACTGGTGATTCAGTAAGGTCTCTTTAAGGTGATTAAAACGGTTAAAATGATTTTTAAAACGTTCGTAAGCATATTGAGCGGTGCTTTGACCATCGAATATAAACGCCCAGTCACTACTAACAGCAAGCATCCATTCACGAACCATTTGTTGCATAGCCCGACGTTGCAAAGAGGATGGCTCGTTAAATAAAGCAACTGTTGTAGCTAAATCTTGTTCCATTTGATGATGGTGTTTATATAAAAAGGTATTCGTTTCATTCAGCCATACATCCCCATAACCGTCCCTACCCCAAGTAGAAAACGACACATGAGACGTCGTAAAGTCATAATAATGGCGATGCATATATTCTTCTGGAGTAATAAAGGATACCGAATCAGCCCCTTTTTTTAACAAAGCCTCGATCCATTCCGGTCCCTCAAACCACCAATGTCCAAAAAGTTCCGCATCAAACGGGGCGACCATTAAATACGGGGGATAACTTTGCTCACCATAAGCTTCAACTTCTTGATGGATGGAATGAATATAATCATCCGCATGTGCTTGAATTTTCCCCATTGCCCAGTCACGGACATACGTTTCTTTATGTTCTGAGTTAGCGGTAATTCTTTTATACTTTAAACCTGTATCGATCCGAATACCTTCTGAATGTACAAAAGGTTGTATATAATCCCAGTCACGTTCATAAGCAATATCGCGATAAAATTCGCGGTAATCAACATCACCTGGGTACCCTAAAGTCGAACTCCAGACCTTACTTGATAACGTTGTATGTCGTGGAAAAAGAATTAATCCATGCGGCGTATATATAGGTGCCCCGCTCCCCTTTTCTGGGTGAGGGTCCGCACTTAAAATTGCGTGTTCATCAGCAAAAGCATAACGAATTCCTTCCTCTACTAAAATCCGATCTATCCCTGGGGCAAAAGCACATTCAGGCAACCAAAAACCTAAGGGCTTCTCTCCAAAATGGGCTTCAAAACAACGAATTCCTTCAACGATTTGTGAGCGGATTGCATTTTTCGTTTGCACATATGGTAAAAAGGCGTGTGTCGCAGCTGAAGTCATAAGCGTCACAAGCTTTTGCTCCTTTAATTCCTTATAAGCATTCAGAATATTGAAATTATAATACTTATATGTGTCCTTAATCCGTTGGAATCGCTCTTGATAAAACTTGATCACTTTTCTCTCGTCAGGATTATCCTGTTCGACAAGTTCTTTTAAAATTAATTGCTCCGTTAAATCTAAATGGGCTAAATACCTTTTTTGCATACGCTCATCAGCTAACATTTCCATTAAAGGAGGTGTGAAGGAAATAGTAAGTGCTTCTTTCACTTGTGCCGACTTCAAAGACCAAATGAGTGGAATATACGTCTCCGTCATTGCCTCAAAAAGCCAACGCTCTTCTAATCTCTCCTCTTCCTCATGCCTTACATAAGGGAGATGAGCATGGAGAACGAGAGAAAAATACCCTTCTTTCATTTTCTTCAGCTCCTATTTAATTGATTCGTAAAAAGAATATGTGCTAAAGTGTTCGAGCCATTCTGGTTCTTTAGCTTGTCCAGTTTTCCATTTATAGACCGCTTCTGAATAGAGTCCTCGTTCACTTTTTTTAATTCTGGACGTGTCCATCGCATTGGAACGAATCAAACTAAAGAAGTTTCCTTCATCTGTCTCCACACCATAGTCTGCCAGATACGTTCTGTTCGGTTCAAGTTCACTAATATACCAGTTATTTGTCATTTCAGGGAGGGTAATCGTATCAGATCGATGAGCATGGTGCCCATCAAAGTGCATCGCTGTTATATCATAGATCTTCAGCTGCTTTTTTAACGAAGACCACGGCTTTCTAAATTGATGCTCGACCATTTGTTGCGTGGATAATTGAATGTCCCAAAAAGCATGTAAAATAAATGGGCTTTTTGGAAGTAAGACAAGTGAATCCTTGTCATAAGTTGATGGTGGCTCATAGTAAGTAATCATAGGTGTTTCACCATGATCAGGTGACTTGTCTTGGGGTGATTGGCTTTCCTTTTTTGCGTGCAGGTCATTATTCTGACCAACTGTTGTTTCAACTTGGTGTTGCGACAATACTTGCTCCTTATACTTGTGATAACGATATTGAACTTTTCCGACTGTTGTTCCCAGTTCTTGGGCAATTTTTCGAAATGAATACCCTTTCTCTCTTAATTCAGCGATTTTCTCGATCAGTATAACCACCTCCAAAAAAAATATCGTGTTGCGATTTCTTATATTCATTTATACACGTTTGAATATTCAAAATCATTTTATTCATATCTTAATCATACATTCGAAGAAATAGGCAAACAAGCACTGAACTTTGTCGTTTCCTGTCAACCCCAGTAAACAAACGGTTTTAAGCCCCCAAAAAAATCTTTCGACATTTTTATTTAGGAATTGTTGTCGAAACAAAGGCACTATTTGCCTGTGAAAAGGGCATAATTATGTAGGAATTTGTTTGTTTTTTTCGTTTTACATTAAAGTAAGCGTTCTCATAAAAATTCTTATAAAAATCGTTTCATTCAATGTTAAAATAGATTAAACTTAAAAACTCTTTTAAAAAACTTAAGCGTGAATCCGATATAATAAAAAGATTATGTTTTTCACAACGAAAGGTTGATTTATTTATGGAATGGGCTTTTTTAGGATTACTTACTTTTGCAATACTCATCTTCAGCTTATCTTTTTTCCGGCAAGATCGAACAAAAGCATTAGAAAAAGAAGTCGATGATTTGACGATCGCCTATAAAAAAGAAATATTTATCGTCAACAAAAGACTAAAAACATTAGAAGAAGAGCATCACAGCTTAATTCAACAACGCAAAAAAGGAACCGCACGTGAGCAACTTATTGATGATGTTCTCGACTTAAAATCAAAAGGACATACCGAAAATGAAATCGCCAAAGAAATGAAACTAACCGAAAATGAAGTGATCAGCATCTTACAAACGAAATATCAAAAACCTTCACATTAAAAAAGCATGGTCGCCTAACTCTAGGCACCATGCTTTTTCTTTATTCCTATTCCTCGTCACGTTCCACTTTTGTTGGACCTTGACGCTCTTTTTTAAGGTCGAAATAATCATTGATTAACTCAACACCAATTCCTTGGCTAATGTTGTAGCCATAATATTTACTTACAAAAGGGACAACAATCGCAAAAGCAATTTCTGGGTCATTTGCTGGAGCATAGCCAACTAATGTTTGGTTATTGGCCTCTCTACCATTATAGCTAACTTGAGCAGTCCCGGTTTTCGCCGCGACTCGAACAGGATGCTTTACTTCTCTAGAGCCATGTGTATAATCCAACCTTCGTGCTGTCCCTTGGTTCCCATGAACAACTAATTCTAATGATTGTTGGACTCTAGAAATCATATCATCGTTCATATCAATACGATTCAAAACATTTGGTCCAAACGATTGAATAACAGGTCCAAATTGCTCCTTATCAGCATATGGTTGACGTATTTCATTAACTAACCTCGGTTGTACACGATTCCCACCATTGGCAATCGTTGAAATATATTGAGCTGTTTGTAAAGGAGTATATTGGTCAAACTGCCCAAAAGTAAATTGTAGCATTAGTCCACCGGCACCTTCTCGGCCGTCTACATTACCTATATACCCAACACTTGAAGAAGGTAAATCAATTCCCGTATCAACACCTAACCCAAATTGATGGAAATAATATTTTAACGTATCATATGCCCTACTCACTTCATTTAAAATGAGTCGGTTATTATGTTGACGATAATTAGCCAATCTTAACCCAACTTCAATCATATAAATATTCGAAGAACGTTCCAGTGCTTTAGAGTAGCCAATATTTCCAAGAGTCCGATTTAATGAACTATAAGGTTGACCAGCTACCCTAATGGGTTTATCATATATGGTTGCCCCTATAGGCATAGCCCCCGATTCAAACCCTGCTAAAACCGTCGCTGCTTTAATAGAAGAGCCCATTTCAAAACCATTGTTGACTATGGCCTGATGATTCATTACAGGTCCATTTTCAGCCCCAACCTTATCTTCATAACCGACCATCGCAAGAACCTCACCTGTATTCGGCTCCATCACAATTGCATATGCTGACTTATCACCTAAATATTCTACTGCCCCTCTTTTCACTTGTCGTTCCACAGCTTCTTCTAAAAGTTGCTGATATTCCATGTCTAAGGAGAGGACCAAATCATTTCCTCTTTGCCCTAACTTCTCCGTTGTTTCTCTTTGAACACTGGAGCCGGATGTTGTCGTGATATTTTCAACCTCTGCCTTTTGTCCACGTAACGCTTCCTCATATTGCATTTCGAGAAAGCTTACCCCTACTTGATCTGCACGTGAATAGCCACGTGCTAAAAAAGAATCAATTTGTTCACTAGGGATCGAGCGAATATTTCCAAACAAGAAACTGTTCCCAAAAGGATAGGTTCTTTCCGAGTCACGTAAAATATCGATGCCTGGTAATTCACTTAAACGTTCACTAATCACATGGGCTTCTTTATCGGTAATATCTTTTTTGATTCGTTGCGGAGTATTGGCGTAACCCGCTGACATTTCTTGAAAAATAGCAATGACTTCAAGTTCTCGCTCCGAAATTTGCTCTAACTTTTCCTCTGGTATCGCATCGATTTGGGCCCGATAAATTTCCCCTGATGTCATATCATCTGTATCAACATCGTCTATTAATTGGGCGATTTCTTCTGCATCCAATTGTAAAAACAAATATTCTCTTATCGTAAATTCTCGAACATTTTCTGTATCGATTTCAATAAGTGGCTGTAATTTCCAAGCTAACTTTAGCATATCTGTTGCTCTTGTTTGTTGAGACGGATTTGTATAGGTCAATGAGAGCACTAACTCGTTATCAACGACAATATTTCCATAACGGTCATACATAATTCCTCTTGGTGCATCAATTCTTGCGGTGGAATTGCTTGTCCTTTCAAGCTCCTTTTGAAATTCTTCCCCTTGCACAATTTGTACGTATCCTAATCTGAGAATAAGAATGGAAAAAAGGATAAAGACTGCAAAAAATAAAATATTTAAACGCACAGGTACTTGTCGTTTCTTCCTTGTTTTTTCTTTGTTTGTCATCACCGTCACCTCACCGAATCGCTTTTATCTATGTATACATAAGAATAGACACCTAAGAGAAGGTGTCTAGAACTGTTAGAATGTCAAAAACCCGCGAATGCCGTTGCTACAGTTGTTTCATGAACCTACACTTGTAGGTGGGTGCCCGCAGAAAATCCTTCAACGTCCAAAATAAATTGGCATGTTGGTAGATGTTCGATTTAAGGCTCCCTTTTTGAAAACAAGGTTCGAAACAAATGGAAGCTGACTAACACGGCAGGCTTATTTAATTAATTTGTATACTCATTATATCATAATCTCTGTCACTGTCAAAAGATACGTGTTCTTCTTTTGGGAGGAAGAAATGAACAACTCAGAAAACTCGATTTGATTATAAAAACCATTGACAATTAAACCGTCGTTCCTCCTGTGCTGCCGTTTTCGCCATTTCTTTGTGTTGAAAATGGAACTCCTTCTCCTCCAGTCGGTCCAGAGAAACGAACCTTTCGAACAAACCAATAAATACATGTATGTCCCGCTCCTAAAATAAGCAACAGAATCGGAATTCCTGTCTTTTCAGGAAATACGGAAATCGTAAAAATAAACGCCAGGACTGAAACAATTCGACCACAATTTAAAAAGACCTCACGAACGACAATGTATTCAATTCTCATTTCTGCTGCTTTCCTTGCTTTACCAATTACATCATACGTTAAGGAAAGGTATGGAACGAGCAACATCGGGTACGCCATTGAAATAATGACTCCATAAGTGATCAGCTTTGAAAATGATAAATTAAAGACGATTAAAAAGATGGCCCCATATAAAATGAGTCCGCCAATAAGAATCGACTTTTTTCGGTAAGCAGGCTTAATTAATCTTGTCGCCAAATAATAAGCAACGAATTGGACCGAGGAAGCGACCAACCCATATGTTCCAAGAGCTAGCTCACTTTGAGTCACAATATAAACCCATACCGTAATAACAAACATAAAGGTCCCTTCACGCAAACCTTGAAAAAAATGAGCGTACAAAATTTGTCGCCAATTATGATTATGTTTTCGCTCTTTTACAATTTCTTTAAAATGAAAATCCCCTTCTGCTGAACGCCTTTTTAATAGAAAACTAAGCAAAACCGCAATGATAAAGAGTCCTAATGAAATTGCAAATATGACCGTATAACCCGTAAATTTCTTCATATTTGTAATGATAATCCCTGATAACATTGGACCAATCATTCCGGCAAATGATGTAACTAATCCTAAAAACCCGTTAAAAAAATCACGTGTGTCCGGCTCTGTTATCTCAAATGTTAAGACATTAAATGCGAGCCAGTAAAAACCAAAACCAATTCCAATTAAGGCCCCGAGTAAGAAGATATACTGACTCGCCTTTTCCCCTAAAAACAATACAGTGAAAAAAAAGACGGACAAAAAACTTACTCCAAGCCTTAATACGATAATTCGATCAATTTTTTTCGCCCACCTCCCAGCTAGAATAAATGTAAGTGGTTGAAAAATAACCGATGCTAAGTTATACAAGGCTAAATCGATAAACTGTCCGGATTGCTTCCATAAATAAACATTCACAAAGGTGTTAGATAAGGCAATACTTAACGCATATAAACCGCCAATGGTGAGTAACAAGGCTAACTCCTTTGTGACCTCGATTTCGCCAATCATTTTTGTAAGTAAGGCTTTTTTCACAAATGCCACCACCCTCATCAAATAGTGTGTCTTATGAGGAGATGGTTATACTTTTAAAAAAATCACTTTTCTAAAACAAGGTGCTTATAAACAATTGCTGTCTATTAAAGTCCTATTTTGCGAAGGAGGAAATTAATGTTTGTTACCCCTTCTTTTATGTTGTTAATCTGGACATTTTGGTAAGGGGGAGTTTCCCTCCTCACCTATCAATACATGTATTCTCAAAAAAAAAGAGCCCTGAATCATCAGGACCCTCCATTTATTATTTTGCTGCTTGATATAATTCTTCAACTTTGTTCCAGTTTACAACATTCCAGAATGCGTTAATGTAGTCTGGACGACGGTTTTGATAGTTTAAGTAGTAAGCATGCTCCCAAACGTCAAGACCAAGAACAGGTGTTTTACCATCTGAAAGTGGAGAATCTTGGTTTGGAGAACTTGTGATTTCTAATTTGCCATCTGCTACAACTAACCAAGCCCAACCAGAACCGAAACGGTTAGCACCAGCATCAGCAAATTTTTCTTTGAATGCTTCAAAGCTTCCGAAAGTAGAAGTGATTGCATCTGCAACTTCACCTGTTGGAGCTCCACCGCCATTTGGAGAAAGAAGTTCCCAGAATAATTTGTGGTTAGCATGTCCACCACCATTATTTCTTACCGCTGTACGAATGCTCTCAGGTACAGAATCAAGATTAGCTACTAAGTCCTCAATGCTTTTGCTAGCTAATTCAGCGTGACCTTCAAGTGCTGCGTTTAATTTTGTAATGTACGTTTGATGATGTTTGCCATGATGGATGTTCATTGTTGTCTCATCAATATGTGGCTCAAGTGCGTTTGCTGCGTAAGGTAATTGTGGTAATTCGTATCCCATTAAAATCTCCTCCTTGAATATAAACCATTTTTTGAAGAATATCTCCAAAATTTTCTACCGACTTTTGAAACAAAAATGTTTAGTAAGTCTGCAATTATTACATTATCAAAGTTTTCTCATTTCTGCAATCCTTATGCACTGAGATTTTGTAAAAAATAAAAAAGATTTTCCCTCCTGTTCGCTTCATTTATTAAACAAACAAAAAAGCTCTTCCTTTATCATTATTTTGATATAGACGCAAAATAGCGATTCTATCTTCTATACCCTTAACTTTGATTTTTAAACTCCCCTACTTACTATATTCTACGAGTATTTTGTGGCTCCTTTTTTACATTTGTTTTTTTGATTAGAAAAGAAGAAACATCATTAATGACTGTTGCCATACTACTGACTTCCTTTACAAAGCAAAAAAGAATGAATCCCATTAGGACTCATTCTTTTTTATTATAGATAGGGCCTTTAAGCCGTTCATTTTAATTAATGGCGGAGGAAGAGGGATTCGAACCCCCGCGCGGTTTAACCCGCCTGTCGGTTTTCAAGACCGATCCCTTCAGCCGGACTTGGGTATTCCTCCGCAAAAAAACATATGGTGGACCCTGTAGGACTCGAACCTACGACCGATCGGTTATGAGCCGACTGCTCTGACCAACTGAGCTAAGGGTCCAAAGATAATCAAAAAGTTATGTATGTAATATCGGATAGCGGCGGAGGGGATCGAACCCCCGACCTCACGGGTATGAACCGTACGCTCTAGCCAGCTGAGCTACACCGCCACATTTGGCTCCACAGGTAGGACTCGAACCTACGACCGATCGGTTAACAGCCGATTGCTCTACCACTGAGCTACTGTGGATTAACGACAAGAACTATAATAGCATGATTTCAAATGCCTGACAATAGTTTTTTTAAAAATAATTTATCAACTCTTTTTATAATGTATCACAAGCCTTCCAAAACGACAAGACTATGTTTGCTCAACAGACAAAAAGATTGTCGATTGCTCACTCTGTTGTTATGATAAAAAAGTCCATTATATTCAAATCGATAGCCAATACAGGATGAACGTATGGAGCTTTTTGGTTCTACCGTCCATTTTGTCTTTTTGAAAGGAGTTTGTGATGAAATTTTATCAATTATTTTATAAATCCCTTTATGATTTGAAGGTGATTGCCTATACTCGTTTACAGCCAATAACAAAGGCTTTATTACATGTGACCGTTTTAGCACTCATAGCCTTCCTCCCATTTATTATTTCTTCTAGCTTCACCTTAAATAACCAGCTTAATCAAATTAAAGCATTAGTTGAAACGGACTTGCCTGAGTTCACAATTAATTCGAATCAACTCCATAGCAACCTTTCAGAACCTTTTGTGGAACATTCCGATGCAACTGGATTTTTAATTGTCGATCCGAATAATCAATATTCGCTCACTGAACTACATCAGTACGGGAACGGCGTTGCTTTACAAAAAAATAACTTAATCTCTTTTGCTGAAGGGCAAGCTCAAGACATTTCTTACAATCTATTAGGGGTCGAGCAGATGGGAAGTGATCAGCTCCTTGAACGAATATCTGAATTAGCTGGTTTTTTACCGATACTCTTACCTTTAATTGGATTTTTTAATTATGTAAGTTTACTCGGCACGACTTTTTTAGGAATATCTTTGTTGGCCGTTTTAGGTTTACTACTTCGTGGCAAACGAAACCAACTACAATATAAGCATTTGTGGAATATGAGTGCTTATTCACTTACATTACCCGTTATTTTATTCGGGTGGATTGAAGTTTTTATTCCACTATCACCATTTTTATTAATTTTAGCAAGTATCGCCATGCTTACAGCGGTGGTTCGGAAAGTACCAATCCCTAAACCTCGAAAAGCAAAACCAACAAGTTAAGTCGAAACCTCACTTGTATTGAAAAATGTCAGAGTAGTAGATAAAACAGAGAAAAACCTTTGAAGTCATTATTTTATCTTCAAAGGTTTTTTGTTTCCTTTATTCAACTTCTTCTTTCTCTACCTTCTTCTCAACCCATTCTTTAATTAAAATCCTTGTACCATCTACTGAAACAACTTCTACTGGGACGTTTGCTTCAATCCACTTGTTTCCACTTGTAGCACTATAACCTTCACCATCAATTTCAACCGTACCTGTAGGGCGAAACGGACTTAACGTTTTTCCCTTCTTTCCCACAAGCTCTGTGTACTTTTCATTAATGGAGTTATAACCCATTTCGCTTGAAAGTTTATCTTTAAGGGTCATCTTATCCCACATATTCCGTGATGGGAACACTTTTAAAAATAAGAATGAACCAAACCCTCCAATTAAAAATCCCATGGACACGAGTAAACCGTAAATCAGATTTGGAGAAGGAATTGCCAAGGCTGCAATCATGAGAATTACACCAATGAGTGCAACAGTACCATCTGTAATGAACTTACCGTCCACTATAATAAGTGTCAAACCAATTAAATATAAGAGTACAATCCAAAAACCAACATCACCACTTAAATGATAGGTAAAATAAGTGGCCATAATGGCAACACCTAATAATGCAAATAGCCCTTTTGCACGTACAAGCAATTCACCAAATAAAAATAAAGTCCCTAATAAAATAACGATAAATCCAATCGTTGCATGATCAAGCCATTCCATGCCTCTACCTCCTTTTTCTATATGTACGATTTTCATTTGAAAAAGTTTCAAAGTTTAAAAAAGGCATCGCACCTTTAATTATAACAGCTTTTTACTCGAAGTTCTAAACTTTATGAGAAGAATCCTAACTTTATAAGGTTTTTACGATTGAAGGGAGGAGCAGTAGTCAAATCGCATGATAATCCCATTGGTGGTGGATTTTATTACTTACTTTGCTTGGTTATTCGCAACGTAATTTTCCCAGCTCGGCTTTTTCATTACTTATCTCTGGTTTTTCGTACTCTAATTTTGGCAGCTCAGCTTTTTTATTACCTATTACTCGTTTTTCGCTACGTAATTTGGCCAGCTCGGCTTTTTCATTACTTATCCGCGGTTTTTCGTACTCTAATTTTGACAGCTCA
>NZ_ALPT02000089.1 GCF_000292245.2 Alkalihalobacillus alcalophilus ATCC 27647 = CGMCC 1.3604
TGTAGTCGCACTCTATATGGGTGCGTGGATTGAAATCTTGCGGACGAGATTAAAGAGTACCACGGTCAAAAGGGTCGCACTCTATATGGGTGCGTGGATTGAAATAAAAAGGCGATACGTTTACGTCTATTGCGGCGCAAGTCGCACTCTATATGGGTGCGTGGATTGAAATCAAATGAAATAATTAAAATAGATGGACTACGAGTTGTCGCACTCTATATGGGTGCGTGGATTGAAATAATATTATCCGGAAGGGTGTGCATCTCTTGATTTCGTCGCACTCTATATGGGTGCGTGGATTGAAATAAAAGTGTATTCTCCTCCTTTTTTGTTTTAACTGTCGCACTCTATATGGGTGCGTGGATTGAAATCATTACATCAACCTCCAATTAACAATAATTATAGTCGCACTCTATAATGAGGAAACTCATCCTGAATATGACGATATGTTGTTATGGGCTGAGAAAGATACAGGTGGTCGGAAGTTTGATCCAGATTATTTTTATAAAAATGAAATAAATCGGAAGCTGAAAAGAATCAAGTGTTAGTGACATACAATGAAAGTAATTCCCTATAATGGAAGTACCTGCCCTGATTACTGTGGAGTTTATTATTTAGAGTTTAACTTAATCGTTCCCCCCAAGCACATGTCGAATCCTGCATGTGCTTTTTTGTCTTGTTTTGAATCTTGTTCGAGAGAAAATGTAACGAGAGTGTGGATGGGATCTGACTATGGGCGATAAAATTAGCGAAAGTAACTAAAAAGATTTCGTTTTTATTGTGAATAAACAACAATTACTCATGCTTTTCTGAATGCTAAGATTAAATTAACTTAAAAACACGAAATATTCAGAAAAGGGGTTTGTCGAATGAACTATCAATTAATTCGCTGTGATATGGAGCATCCTGGTGATGTTTCAGCTTTAGAAAAATTGTTAAATGAGGAACGAGTTCAGGCAGAGGATATTAAAGCGATTATTGCTCAGACGGAAGGAGATGGATATTCAAGAGGGTATGCTACGTTGGCTTTTCAGATTCTATTATCAGAAAGGTTGAACATTAGTCAACAAGAGGTGTTTGATACGATTCCGATGATGATGATTGGAAAAACGGGTGGTTTGATGACTCCACATTATACTCTTTTTATTAAAAAGGAGAAGGGAGAATCCAACCAAACAGGAGCAGAAAAACGGTTTGCATTTGGGGTCGCTTCAACGCCGGTTTTAAAAAAGGATGAAATTGGGACGCTAACCCAGCTCGATTTAGTAACAGAAGCGGTTCAAAAGGCGATGTTAGAAGCGGGGATTGAATCGTTGGATGATGTGAAATGTGTTGAGGTGAAGGCCCCGTGGGGCGTAGGGGGGACCCTTTCAAAAGCAGCGTCGGCATTAGGGGCAGCTGTTGCCTTACAAGAAGTAAATCGAGAAGACATTAGAGAAGACAGTCTCAATCAAGACCATTCTCTCTACTCGAACAAAACGTCTGTATCTGCTGGCCAAGAGCAAGTGGCGGCAAGAGTGATTGTCATGGGGAACTCGAAAGCTTCCGAAAGTGATTTGTATATTGGAGCCGGTGTGATGGAGGATGGATTGGATTTAAAGGGCATGCAGGCTGCGTTTCAAGATGCGGGACTTAAAACAGATTCTTTCTTAACGAATGAACAACAGGAGCAAGTCGTGAATGTTTTTGTCAATGCTGGGGCTGATGCGATTCAAACGGTTCGTGGTAAACGGCATACGATTCATACAGACGCCTTAGCCATGCATGCCGGTATCGTTGCAAAAGCGGTAGCGAATGCTGTTGTCGGCAGTTATGTTGGGGAAACCCGTATTTTATGCTCGGCTGGTTCAGAGCATCAAGGACCTCAAGGAGCCAACTTAATTGCTCCAGTTGTACGGGTTACGGAAGGGGGACGCTCATGAACTATTCGGGCTGGAAAAACTATCATGCACATATCGATAAAGGGTTTTTAATCCCACCAAATTCGTATCAAGATGAACCGGCACCGATTAGGGCGGAATGGACAAGAAATGCAAAAGTTCTGTTGTCCAAAGAAGAAATTAAAGTAGCGGCTTCATTAGCCCTTGAAAAAATGCATAAGTACGGTACGACGTATGTGAGGACGCATGTAGATGTCGATCCGTTGTTTGAATTACGAGCAGTCGAGGCGCTTCTTGAAGTCCAGCAAGAATGGAAAGACAGGTTGGTCCTTGATCTCGTTGCTTTTAATCAAGAAGGTTTTGAGCGCTTTCCGGAGACAGAAGTTCTTCTTCGTGAAGCAATTAAGATGGGGGTGAATGGGGTTGGTGGCCATACGAGTATGGACCAAGATGGAAAAGAACATATCGATAAAATCATCGGTATTGCCGAGGAAGGAAACCTTGACTGGATTGAATTCCATACAGATGAAACCGGAAGAGCGGATGACTTTAATCTGCCCTATTTAGCCAAGGTCACAACAGAAAGGGAATTAAAACATAAAGTGACGGCGATTCATTGTTGCTCACTCGCAAATGTGGATGACAAGGTGGCACTCGATACGATTGAGGCGGTGGCGAAATCAGGAATGACCGTTACGACATGCCCGACGGCGATTGCGACACGCTCTTTAACTAGAGTGAAAGAATTGGCAAAAGCAGGGGTTCCGATTCAACTTGGTTCCGATAATCTAAGAGATTATTTTAACCCACTAGGAAGTGGAAATATGCTTCAATATGGCCAACTCCTCGCGTATGTTTCTCGTTTTTACGAGTTAAAGGAAATTGAGCAAATCATTAGTTGGTTGAATGCTGAACCAGAGAATGAACGAGTCAAGCAACAGTTAAGTCAATTGGCCATCCATCTATCCTATCCAATAAAAACGAATACCGACTTACTAGCTGAGGCACCAGCACCGCAACTGATTGAGGCCGTTCGTTAAGAATGAAATGAAATGTAAGGAGGAATAACCATGCAGTCAACCAAAATCAAAATGGCAAATATGAGTCAAGCGGACACGATGATCAAAAAAAGGAAGGTTCAAATTCCACAATTTCTCTGGTCGGTGCTGACCTTAATCGGACTAGGGCTTTTATGGCAAGTTCTAACGGTGTTGATGGATATCCCAAGCTATATTCTCCCTTCACCGCTTGAAATCATCAGCAAATTTATAAGCGATTTTAGTCTCATTTTCAGTCACTCCCTTACAACTCTTTCAGAAGTACTTTTAGGGTTTGGATTAAGCTTACTAGTCGGGGTTCCACTGGCGATTTCGATTGTGTATTCCCGTTATTTAGCATCTTCTTTTTATCCAATTATTATTGCGATTCAATGTATTCCAATGGTCTCGGTTGCTCCTATTCTTGTGATCTGGTTTGGGTACGGTTTGGCGACAAAGGTGCTTCTCGCGAGTTTAATCTCCTTTTTCCCGATTGTGATTAATTCGGTTGTCGGATTCCGTTCCCTTGATTCGGACATGCATGACCTTGGTCGCTCGATTGGCATTTCGGAATGGAAAATCTTTTACTACTTACGACTTCCGAACGCTTTGCCTCATCTTTTTGGTGGCTTCAAGGTCGGGATAACGTTAGCCGTAGTTGGGGCCATTGTCGGGGAGTTTGTCGCGTCAGAAAGAGGGCTTGGCTATTTGCAATTAACGGCCAATAATCGTTTAGATACGGTGATGGTTTTTGCGACATTGTTTGCTTTAGCACTTCTTGGGATGATGTTATTTTTTGCCGTACATCTTGTAGAGCGGTTCGTGATGCCTTGGTATAACGCGACAAAAGCGGAAGGGAGCAAATAAGATGACGACGAAATTGGAACTGAATAATGTCGGAAAAATTTTCAATACAAAATCGGGAGACGTTCAAGCATTAAAAAATATTTATCTCTCGATCGAACCAGGGGAGTTCTTATCGGTTGTTGGTCCAAGTGGGTGCGGGAAAAGTACGATTATGAGAATCATTGCTGGACTAGAGAAACCATCTAGCGGAGAGGTCGTTATAAACGAGACTCCTTTGAAAAAAATAGCGGAAGGTTCAGCGGTTGTGTTTCAAAAAGACGTCTTGCTCGCGTGGCGGACAATTTTAGAAAATGTGTTGTTTCCTTTGGAAGTGAAGGGCATTACTTGGTTTCATCGTGAAAACCACCAAACCAATCGTTCGAAGGCTTTGGAATTATTAGAATCGGTTGGGTTAAAAGGTTTTGAAGATAAATACCCGCATGAATTATCAGGTGGCATGAGGCAACGAGTCTCGATTTGTCGGGCCTTAATTCAAGATCCAAAACTATTATTAATGGATGAACCATTTGGGGCACTAGATGCCTTAACGAGGGAACAGATGATGTATGACCTTTTAAAGTTATCCAATAAGTTTGGTTTTACGACGGTCTTTATTACCCACAGCATTGAAGAAGCGATTTTCTTATCAGATAAAGTGGTCGTCATGTCAGGACGACCGGGAACGATATTGAAGGAAATTCCGATTCGATTAAACCGTCCACGTAATGCACAAGCAAGAAGGCAACCGGCGTTTGATGAACATGTACAAGAAGTACGAACGATCTTTAAATCACAAGGGATTTTAGCTGAGGCCTAATTCAAAAATAATAGGAGGTACTGATATGGTGAAGTTCTTGAAAATGATGATGCTGGCTATTCTTTTTACGGTTGTGTTAGTGGCGTGCGGGGAATCAGAGTCGGCGACAACAGGAACAACGGAATCGGATGGAGAGCTCGTGGCTGAATCAACAATAGATGGCATTGGGGCACCTGAGACGACAGATGTTACGTTACGGTTGAATTGGAAGTTTAAAGGAGAATTTGCCCCGTTATTTGTCACGAAGGAGAAAGGTTTTTTTGAAGAGTACGGTTTAAATGTGGAGGTATTAGAGGGAAATGGGTCGGCATCGGTAATGCAAGCTGTTGCTCAAGGACAGGAAGAGTTTGGGATTACATCGACCGTTGAACCGGCTCAAGGATTAGTCGAAGGAATGCCAATTAAAATGATTGCTTCCTATATGAGCCGTTCCCCGTTTTTAATTGTGTCACACCCTGATTCGCCTGTTGAGACACCGAAGGATCTAGAAGGCAAGAGTATCTCGATTTCGATTTCATCTACTTTAACGAATGTTTTTCCAAACTTTCTGCAGAGCAATGGAGTGGATGAATCCAAAGTAAAATCATTACCAGTCGAAACATCGGCGAGAAATAGTTTGTTTTTAAATAAAGATGTGGAAGCAGTCGCTATTTTCTCAACCAATGAGTACCCCGTTTTTGAACAGCAAATGGGTGTTGAGTTAACGCCGCTTTATTTAGCCGATTACGGGTTTGATTTAGCGAGTCTGACGATTATTGGCAACGATAAGTTTATGGAAGAAAACCCTAATACCGTGAAACGTTTTCTAGCCGCTTTAAATAAAGGGTTTGAATACACATTTGAAAACACACAAGAAGCAGCCGAAATTTCTGCAGAGCTTTTCCCAGAGGCAACAGATGTGGAGACCGCGAAAGGACAAATTGAAAGATTAGAGGAAATCGCTTTATTTGATGGGGTTCCTTATGGGTGGATGTCGCCAGAAAACATGGAACAAACGCTTGATATTTTAGAAGAAAGTGACTTGATTTCAGAACGTTATGAACTTGAAAGATACTTTACGAATGAGTTTCTGCCACAAGACTAACGGAGAGTATGGAAGTTAGTAAACGGTTGACTGCTAAAAGTGAGGAATTCGGAAGCGACTGAAAGGGTATCATTGCCCTTTTGAGTCGCCTCTATAATTGGGGGATAAAAATGAATTATGATCCAGCGAGGCTTTGTTCGTTAAAGTCAGCCTTACTTATTATTGATATGCAAAATGACTTTGTCGCGGATGGCGGTGCATTTGAACAAGCAGGTTTTGATGTGACGCCTTATCAAATGCTTGAGCCGACTATTTACAACATGATGGAGGCAGCGAGAGAAAGTCAATTACCGGTTGTGTTTGTTTGGATGGAACATAATGACGAAAATGACGGGCAAGCGGCTTGGAAAGAGCGGAGAGTCGCCAAAAAGCATCCTTTTAGTTGTCGAGAAGGGTCATGGGGGAGTGAGCCGTACGGTCGGTTAACTCCAAGAGCTGACGAGAAAGTATTTAAAAAGCATCGCTACAGTGCCTTTTCAAATAACAGTCTTGAACATTACTTACAAAGTTTGCAAATTGAAACGTTGGTGTTATGTGGGATTAATACGAATGTCTGTGTAGAGTCAACCGCACGCAATGCTCACGAAAAAGATTTTCATATCGTCTTAGTAAAGGATGCAACCACTTGTGCTTATCGGGATGTATATGAAGCTTCTTTAAAAAATATAGAACGACATATTGGGGCTCTCACAACGAGTGAGGAGTGGATTGGTTTGATGAGAGATTTTCAAGCAGAAAAGAGCTGATACGGAATGGATATATTGTTTACTCGTTGTTTTAATCCAACTTTTCCAACTTGGATCGATATCGGAACTCGTGATGGAAAGATTGCCTATTTAAAGCCGTCAACAGAGAACCCTCCTAAGGCAGAAGAAGTCATTGATTTAGGTGGGAAATTATTGCTTCCGGGGTTGGTTGAGAGTCATATTCATTTGGATAAGGCGTATTTGTTAGAGCAATTAACTGGAGATGTCACGACACTACGTCAGGCAATTGAGAAGACAACCGAATTGAAGCACGGATTTACGGCAACCGATATTGAAGAGCGCTCGCTTCGAGTCATTCGTCAAGCTGTGGCCAAAGGTGTGACGAGAATGCGCTGTCATGTCGAGATTGATCCCATTAGTCGATTAATGGGAATGGAAACTACTTTAGCTTTGAAAGAGCAAGTGAAGGATAGCATTGACCTTCAAATCGTGGCCTTTCCTCAAGAAGGAATTTTTAATGACGAGGAAACAAAAGGATTGATGGAACAGGCAATGGAAATGGGGGCCGATGTCGTTGGGGGAATTACGTATAACGACCGTGACCTAGATAAGCATCTTGATTTTGTCTTTCGTCTAGCTGAGAAATACGGAAAACCTGTTGATTTGCACGTCGACTTTTCCGATAACGCGGATGAGTTAGCGATCATGGATGTGATTCGATTTACTCATCAGTTTGGTATGCAAGGTCGTGTGTCGGTTGGGCATTTGACATCACTTGGTTCTGTTGAAAAAGAGAAAGCGACATTCATAGCGAAGGAATTAAAACAAGCTGACATACAGGTTATTTCTCTTCCAGCAACCGATTTATATTTAAATGGCCGTGGCGATAAAGAGTGTGTGAGAAGAGGACTGACTCCGGTAAAGCTTTTACTAGAATATGGGGTCAAGGTGATTTACGGTAGCAATAATATTCAAAATGCGTTTACTCCTTTTGGAACGGCCGACCCACTAGATATAGGGTTTTTATTGGCCCAAACGAGTCATATGGGAAGGGAACAAGATGCTAGGCAATTAATCGATATGGTGACAAATGGTGCTGCCCGTTCGCTTGGATTTGAACAGTACGGGTTACAAGTAGGGGCTGAAGCGGATTTGATCGTTTGCCCAGTGATGGACATCAGAACATTGCTCTATACAAGGCCTGAAAGAGAGCGAGTGTACAAGAGTGGAAAACTTGTGGCCGAAACAACGGTACAAGTAACCAACCATTTGAAAGTAGCCACAACGTGATTTTTATGGAGGGTAGAGCGAGATGAAAACACATTGGAAGCAGGTCAAAATTGGGGAACATCTTTACAGACTAGAAATGGAAAATGGTTTCTTTACCGCTGTGGAACGAGATGATTCGAGCTTAGGAATAGGGGAGCGAGGGTGGAACGCTAAAGGATTGCTCTATTTACCGACATTATCTGATCGGCATTGTCATTTGGATAAGCATTTTATCGGAGAAACGTGGCGTTCACGTACCGCAATTGATACATTGCCAAACCACTTACGGCGAGAAAAGGAATTATTGGCCAGTCTACAAGGGGATGTGCTAGAGCGGGCAAGAACACTACTAAATATTATGTTACGTCATGGAACGACGAAAATTCGGACACATGTAGACATTGATCCAACTCTTGGCCTTGCTCATTTAGAAGCCATTTTACAAGTGCGAGAGGAATTTAAGGACAGCATTGAATTTGAAATTGTTGCTTTTCCACAACAAGGTCTCATTCGCTCTAAATCAATTGACATCATGAAAGAAGCGATGCAAATGGGGGCTGATCTTGTTGGAGCAGTGGACCCAGGTGGGTTGGATCATCAGATTGAGTCTTGTTTGGCTCACGTCTTTGAATTAGCGACCCAGTTTAATAAAGGGGTGGATGTTCATTTACATGACCCAGGGCATCTAGGTTTATATACGATCGATAGAATGATGGATAAGACGGAACAAGCTAGGTTACAAGGGCGTGTCGCTGTTAGTCATGCTTATTGTCTTGGTCAAGTAACAGAATCTGAGTCTAGGGAACTTGCTGAAAGATTAAAAGAGCAAAGAGTAGCGATCATTAGTAATGTTCCCATTGATCGCCCGATGCCGAATGTGCCGCAGTTAGCGGCATTAGGGGTCGATGTCCAAATCGGGACGGATAATGTTCTCGATTCTTGGTCTCCTTTTGGTGATGGTGACATGCTTAGGCGAATGAACCGATTGGCGGAACGTTTCCAGTGGATTGAAGACGATCAGCTCCTTGGAACCTATCGATTTGCAACTAAACAGTCGCTCGTACCACGTGTAGGTGCTCCGGCTGATTTTATGTTAGTGTCGGCGATGAATTTAGAGCATGCTGTTGCTTCTGTGCCACCGAGAGAGTTTGTTGTGGTTGCAGGAAAACTCGTCTATGAAAAAGAGCAGAAAGTAAGAGCTGCTTATGAAAGAAACCATCAACTTTAGAGCCTTTGTAGGAGAGGATAAAAATGGTTGAAGAAGTAGAAAAGAGAGGGCTCAGCATTGATGAATTGTTAAAGCTCGGACCACTGGAGGGTGCTGAGGTCGTTGCTGGAAATACAAACACAGATAAACTGATTAGCCGTGTCAACATTATTGGAGGGCCAGATATTTTAGATTGGGTTAGAGCGGGTGAGTTCATTATGACGAATGGATATCCATTTCGTGATAACCCTGATGAATTTGTGAACTTAATTGAAAGATTACAAGAGAAAAAAGTGGCAGGAATCGGGATTAAAGTGAGGAGGTTTCTCCCGACTATTCCTGAAAGTTTAATTGAGAAGGCGAATGAATTACATTTCCCGGTTATTCAGATTCCTCCCCACGCAATATTTTCGGATATCGTTCGGATCGCGATGGAGGAAGTGTTTAATAAAGAATCTGAGCACCTCATTACTCTTTATAATCGTGTCCAAGAGTTTACTGTACAAATCATGAAAGGTAACGCGATTTCCGATGTCATTTACGATTTAGAAAAGTTAATGGGAAACCCGATTATTGTTTATGATTTAGAAGGGAATATTATTGCTCCTTTAATAGAGGAAGTACTAGATTCGGGTGAAGTGTTTAAGGTCGCCGAGGACATTGAATCAAAGACGGGAACTGGCATCACAACGATCAAAATGAGAGATGAGACGTTTCGTTGCTATTCTACCCCATTAGCGAATGAAGGATTATTAAGCTATATTCCATTTATTGCATGTATCGAAACGAATTATAAATTAACAGAAGTAGATTGTTTAACGATTGAAAAGATTAGTTCCCTCTTAAACATGGAGTTAGCTAATATAACAGCTCGAAAAAAAATCGAGAAAAAATATTTGAATCAATTTGTTCAGGATTTGCTGATTGGAGATGTATTAACGAGTAGAGATCTAGAAGTAAGAACGAGTTCATTTGATTTAGCTTTACAAGATAAATGGTTTCAAGTTCTCGTTCTTGCCACTGAAAAACGAGACACTTTGACGACAGGAGAAGAGTTTCATTACTTTATGAAAAACGTATCAAGCACTCTTCATGGGAAGGTGCTTAGTACAATTTTAAATGATGAATATGTGTTCGTTGTTGTGGAAGAATCAAAAACGTCTCTTCGACAAACGATTAAAATCATTCATACCGAGTTAGAGAAATCTCCTATATTCAAAAAACACCAGCTCGATTACCGATTATGTGTTGGCGAACCTGTGCATTCAATGGAGAACATCACTAAAAGTTATCAACTTGCGGTGAATGTAAAAACCATTAGTCAGAAATTTATATTTAACGAAAGAATCATTACGTATAAAGATTTACACCTATTTCGCTTGTTGTACTTATTACCTCAAACTAAAGAAGTAGATGACTATCTAGATGAACTAATAGGCCCGCTAGAATCTCAACCTAAAAAAAGAGAAGAGTATATTGAAACGTTGGAAGCGTATTTTCAATCTAATCGTAATATTAGGAAGACAGCAGAACAGCTTTTTACTCATTACAATACGATTGTCTATCGAATTGAAAAAATATCTTCATTATTAAACATGGATCTTGAGAATGCAGAAAGTAGTTTAGAATTACAAGTTGCCTTGAAGTTACGAAAAATGCGGCAAAGTTCAGGGCTTATTAGTCAAACGAGTTATTAAATGAAATGAATGAAATAGGAAAAGGGGAGATCAGATGAACGATCAATGGAACGCATTTAAACACATCGGTGTAACAGGTGATGGCCCTAATAAAAAGGGAGCACTCAGTGGGGCGTCTTTTGCAGTTAAGGATGTATTTGATGTCAAAGGGGTTGTGACAGGAGCGGGTAATCCTGATTGGGAACAAACACATCTTCCTGCCACTACGCATGCAAAGGTGGTTGAGCAATTAATCAATCAAGGAGCCAAGCTAGTTGGGACAACACATACGGATGAATTAATGTTTAGTTTAAACGGAGAGAATGTTCATTATGGGACACCAGTGAATCCAAAAGCACCTGAGCGTATTCCGGGAGGTTCATCAAGTGGTTCTGCTGTCGTAGTAGCAGCCGAGCTTGTCGATTTCGCCATCGGAACGGATACAGGAGGATCTGTCAGAATTCCTTCGAGTTATTGTGGAGTCTTTGGAATCAGACCGACACATGGAGCGGTCTCAATGAATGGCGTCATTCCGCTAGCTCGTTACTATGATACAGTTGGTTGGATGGCCCGAACTCCAGAATTATTATATGAAGTTGGCACCCACTTGCTAGATCAAGTAGAAAATACAAATCCTTTTTCTAAAGTGATTATTCCGCAAGATGTTCTCGCCCTTGTTGATGAAAAATTGAAGGACCCATTCGCTAATATTGTTGAGCAATTCCAACAATCTATTAATCAAGTTGACTATATAACGCTTGCTGAAGGGAACTTGCAAAATTGGTTAACGACGTTTCGAACACTTCAAGGATTTGGAGTATGGGAGTCTCATGGAAATTGGATTGAAAAAGTGAATCCGAATTTCGGTTCTGACATCGCCGAACGATTTAAGTGGGCGAGCACGGTTACAGAGGAAGAGGCTGAAGAGGCACGATTAAAACGAGAGAAAATTCGTCAACATGTGCTAGAGCTACTTGGTGAGGATAATGTGATTCTTATGCCAACAGCTCCCGGTGTCGCTCCTTTATTACAAACAGAAGGAGAAGGACTTGAAGTGCAGCGAAACAAAACATTACAAATGACATGTATTAGTGGTTTGACCGGATTTCCAGAAGTTACTTTACCTTTACTGAACATAAATGGGACCCCTGTTGGATTATCGATTATTGCCGGTCCAGGGCAAGATTTACGCCTTTTAAATTGGGTCAAAAACAACATTACTCAACAAAGCGAACAAAAAATATAAAACGATTTTAAAAGGAGCGTAAAAGATGAAGCTAGCTACCTTGAAAATAAAAGATAAAGAAACAGCTGCTATTGCCAGAGATGATGGACTTGTCTTAATGGAAACTCTAAATGAAGTAGACAAAAAAAATTGGAATACGAGCCTTCTTGAAATGATTGAATCAGGTCAAATCGATGGACTAAAAGAGTGGTATAAAAATGGAGGGAAGGAGCGTTTGCATGATTGTGAGACAATCCCTTTTGAAAAAGCGAAATTTGCTCCGCTGTATCGACGTCCTCGAAAAATTTGGGGCGTAGGGATGAATTATTTGCAGGAAAGGCCAAATAAAAACGAAACATATCTTTCCCCTGTTAGTTTTATGAAGCCAGATACGAGCATTATCGGAATGGAGGACACGATTCAGATTCCAACAGGTTCAACCAATACAACAGCAGAAGCCGAGTTAGGCATTATTATTGGCAAGAAATGCGTACATATTGAAGAAGAAGACGCAAGTCAATATGTATTAGGATTTACAACCGTTCTTGATATGACCGAGGCAGATATTCATGCTGAAAATCAAAGATACCTCACCCGTGCCAAAAGCTTCGATACCTTTTTAAGTTTTGGCCCGTATTTATTGATTGACGAATACGAAGAGGTTCTTGATTTAGAGGTTTCGACAGTATTAAATGGGCGCTTAGAACATCAAAATGTTGTCGCCAATATGAGATATAACCCTTGGTATTTGGTTGCATTTCATTCAAAAGTTATGACGTTACTTCCTGGTGACATCATTATGACTGGAACTCCTGGTTCGGTCGTCATTAGAGATGGTGATGTGGTCGAGGCACATATTAGTGGAGCTCCTCCTTTGGTGAATCGGGTTAGAGGAGAGAAAATGAATGAGGTTAACTGATAACAATTTGAAAAAATATAATGAATAAAAAGCATTGGGAAAGCTCCAGTGCTTTTTATTTTGGCATGCTTAATAGATTTAACAACAAGTGTAAAAAGGAGGAAAGAAGTTATGATAAATAATAATCATAAAAAGTCGTTAAGGACCTTATTCTTGACGACTTTTTAAGTAATTAAAAAACTTTCACTAAAGATTAACCCATTCTATGTTTTGGTATCATTTTCATAATTATCTAGCATATGGATGGGCGAAACGAGTACAATATGTATATAGTAATAGAGCGAATTTGGGAGGTCATGATGTCAGGCTTATTTCTTGTAATAATAATATTAGGCTTAGGTGCAGTTGCGTCACTTATTGCTAATTTATACAAGGGAAATCGCTATAGATTAAACATGATTATCTGGGCAATTATTATAGTCATTTTTCTCTTGCTTTGGTATTTTAGGAATTAAATTACGTTTGAAGTATTCTATTTACAATGATTATCCAGAACATGTAAGGTTACTCAAGTTTTAATGTTAGAAATGATAGGTAAATAGCTGGAGCTTATAATAAAGGGAAAGAGGAGGGTGAGATATCAAGTGGGAGGAAGGTAAGACTTATTTTCTGACCCATTTGTGCTGTGCTCTGTTAAAAAATATGAAAATTATTGATGAGTTAAGCTAGGTGGCATTTTGCTGCATTATTTTGTATCCGTAAAAGCTGGTCGGTGCGAACCGGAAGCTCTCATAAAATCCCTGGGAGATTCGCACTGTATAAGTAGTTTAACAAAAACGCTTGTATGAAGTAGTTTAATAGTTAAACATAGATAGAAATTAACTTTTTTAAAGGTCTTTTTTAGAATGATTAACGTTTAACTGCAGAGGTTCGCACTTAAAGGTGCTTGAAGTGTTGATGTATATAGCTTCAAGCTTCAAAACCTCCGCTGTCGCACTCTATATGGGTGCGTGGATTGAAATATTCCGAAAGATGATCCGAAAAGAAACGATAAAGGCGTCGCACTCTATATGGGTGCGTGGATTGAAATAGCCGCTAGGTGGGCCGACTCGACCGCCAGTAACGTCGCACTCTATATGGGTGCGTGGATTGAAATATATGCTGCATACTCTAACCTTTTTAATGCCTCAAGTCGCACTCTATATGGGTGCGTGGATTGAAATAAGTTGATTACCAAAAATTACGATAAGTCTATAGAGTCGCACTCTATATGGGTGCGTGGATTGAAATAGTGGGGAACTGAACTAGTGCGTAAATTTGGAGAAGTCGCACTCTATATGGGTGCGTGGATTGAAATGCCCTTTATAGGATCGATATGTTCTTGGACTGCGTCGCACTTTATATGGGCGTGTGGATTGAAATGTTTCATCATTATCAGGATCTTGTGATTGACCTGCCTCACTCTACGAAAGCCTTTAATATCGATTAAAGGCTTTTCGGAATTGTTAACGGAGCCTGTATTAACAAAGGCGTAGAAGAAAGAATCTTTAGCTATTATTAAAAAGAAAAATGACCATCTCACTGTGATGGTCGATTCATTCTGACTTTTTAACGACTTAATTAGTTCCTCAATGTTTAGGCACAAAAAAGACACCCTAATTTAGAGTGTCTCGTCAAATTTTTGCATTTTAAAGGTATCACTGTTCTTTATTTGAATGCATATCTTCATTAAATAATAACTTTACATAATCTCTTCTTGAATATAAAATTCGATAAATGGATACATGAACATCATCATATTTATAAAAAACAATGTAGTTTCCACTGATTAGATATCGATAATCTGTTTCAATATGAATCTTTGATGATAACTTTACACCTAACATTGGATAATTTTTAGTTTTTTGTAACTCTCCATGATATTTGAAACTACATTAAGAGCCGCAGTCGGATTATCCAGTTCCTTGGTGATATATTCCTTAATTTCAAACAAGTCTTGTTTAGCAACAGGGTTAATTCTCAACTCATACATATTGGTTAAATCCCCAGATCACCCTCAACTTGTTCTTCAGTTAGCCACTCATCACCAGTTTTTATTGCTCTTTCAGCTTCCATAAGGTTTGAAAGCAGTTTAATCGTAGCTTGGTTCTTCTCATATTCTTCAATATCGATAATGGCATATTTACCTCGCCCATTTTTAGTTAAAAAAACTGGGTCACCTACAGCAATGTCCTTTAAAACTTCATTGTAATTTCTTAAATCTGAAACAGGTTTAATATTTGGCATAATATCAACTCCTTTTGTTGCATTTATTATACCAGTATTTAACTTAAAATAATACGTTAAATTCAACAGTGAAATAACTCCGAATCCTTTTGAGAATTTTTTCTATTTGGTGGTTACAACAATATAGTTCACATATTCCACTGTATGTCGGGAAAAGCACGATAGCATTTTTAAACGTATGTTGTGAATAGTTTTTTTCTAGAGGATTATGCAATTGGAAAGCAAAGAGCTCTCGCTAAAGATTAATCCATTCTATACTGTTGTTTTATTTTCCGAATTATCTAACATATGAAAAGGCAAAACGAGTACAATATAAATACTAATAGCTCGAATTTGGGAGGTCATGATGTCAGACTTATTTCTTGTGATGATAATATTAGGCATAGGTGCAGTTGCGTCATTTATCATTTCCCGACAGAAGACTCCCTCTTCCATCGTGTGAAGGGAGAAGCCCAACGATAAGGGGGAGATGAATGGCGGTTGGCGGTAGCCAAAGAGATTCTTGTTAGGGTATAATAAGAACATACATTCCTATCTGAGGTGAAAACAATGCTCATCAACAAAGCATACAAATTCCGTCTCTATCCAAGCAAAGAACAAGAAACCCTGATTGCTAAAACCATCGGCTGTTCTCGTTTTGTATTCAATCGCTTTTTAGGACAATGGAACGATACCTACCAAGAAACAGGCAAAGGGTTAACGTATTCTTCTTGTTCGGCTGAATTAACGCAACTAAAAAAGGAATTCGTATGGCTAAAAGAAGTGGACAGCATTGCCCTTCAATCCTCCCTGAAAAATCTTGCCGATTCCTTTACTCGATTCTTCAAGAAACAAAATAAAGCTCCGCGCTTCAAATCAAAAAAGAATCAGGTACAATCCTACACCACGAAAGTAACAAATAGCAACATTGCCATAGGAAACAACAAAATTAAATTGCCGAAACTGGGTCTTGTTCGCTTGGTCAAAAGTCGTGAGGTTGAAGGACGTATTCTGAGCGCTACAGTCAGACGAAATCCAAGCGGAAAGTTCTTTGTATCCATTCTAGTCGAAACAGACGTACAGCCCTTGAAAAAAACGGATTCATCTATCGGTGTAGATTTAGGCATCACGGACTTTGCGGTTCTTTCTGATGGTCGTAAGATTGACAACAATAAGTTCACATGCAAAATGGAAAAGAGACTAAAACGTGAGCAGCGAAAACTTTCAAGACGTGCGTTAAATGCTAAAAACAATGGTATGAACCTTCTTGATGCCAAAAATTATCAGAAACAAAAACGTAGAGTTGCTAGATTACACGAAAGAGTAATGAACAAACGTGACGATTTCCTTCACAAACTAAGTACAGACATCATCAAAAACCACGATATTGTCTGTATCGAAGATTTGAACACCAAAGGAATGTTACGTAATCATAAGTTAGCCAAA